>NZ_JBFAWL010000013.1:0-180639 GCF_040680275.1 Streptomyces sp. NPDC052079 | reverse complement strand
CCTGCGGGTGTGCGGCTGCGGCTCGGCAAAACTTAGCCCCTCCGGCGTTTGAGGAGCGGGGGTCCGGGGGCAGCGCCCCCGGGGACGGGACGGGAAGGGGCGGCGGGGGCGACCAACCGTTGGGGGCGAAGCCGCGGCCCGCTGAAGGGGTGCCGCCTGCGCCCACCCGTGCCGCCCCAGCGGCACGACTGCCCGCAGGCTGCGCAGCTGGAGGGGTGCTGTCTGCGCCCACCCGTGCCGCCCCAGCGGCAGGACTGCCCGCAGGCTGCGCAGCTGGAGGGGTGCCGCCTGCGCTCACCCGTGCCGCCCCGGCGGCACGACTGCCCGCAGGCTGCGCAGCTGTTCGAGCAGGCCCGGCGGCCCCGGGGCCCCGCCGTCGTCAGGGTGTCTCGCGGATCAGGAACGCCTCGGCGTCCCAGGTGCCCTCCAGGCGGGGCGCCAGCCAGTGCGGTGCCGACGCCCGGAACCCGGCGGGGGCGAGGGCGCCCGCCCCGGCCGGAACGGCGCCCAGCAGAGGCGCAGCCGCCACGTCCGGCAGGTCCAGCAGATTGCAGCGCGCCGCCAGATCGGGCTCGTCGGGCCAGCTGCCGATGACGACACCCGCCAGGTCCAGCCCACGCCCGCGCAGTTCCCGTGCCGTCAACTCGGTCGCGTTCAGGGTGCCGAGCCCCGCCGGCGCCACCACCAGCACCGGCGCCGACAGCAGCGCCGCCGCGTCCGCCAGCGTCCCGCCCGCCGCGTCGAACCGCACGAGCAGCCCGCCCGCGCCTTCCACGAGCACCAGATCGTGCTCGGTGGCCAGCTTGGCGGCCCGTTCCGCCACCTCGTGCGGATGCACGGGGGCCCGGCCGGCCCGGCGGGCGGCCGTGGCCGGAGCCAACGGATCCGGGAAGCGGGCGAGTTCGGCCGTGGTCACCGCACCGGCAAGCCGTGCGACCTCCTCCGCGTCCCCCGGCTCCTCCGGGCGCACACCCGTCTGCGCCGCCTTCAGCACGGCGACCGAACGGCCGGCCGCCAGCGCCGTCGCGGCGACCGCCGCCGTCACCACCGTCTTGCCGACCTCGGTGCCCGTGCCCGTGATCACCATCACCGGCATGTCATCCCTCCTTCGCCGCCGCGCACACCGCGCGGGCGATGCGCGCCACGTCCGCGTCGCCCGTGACATACGGCGGCATGGTGTAGATGAGGTCGCGGAACGGCCGCAGCCACACCCCCTCACGCACCGCCGCCCGGGTGGCCGCATCCAGGTCGACCTCGTGATCGAGCTGGACGACCCCGATGGCGCCGAGCACCCGCACGTCCCGCACCCCGGGCAGCCCGGCCGCCGGGGCCAGCCTCTCCCGCAGGCCCGTCTCGATCCGCTTGACCTCCGCGAGCCAGTCCTGTCCGAGCAACAGCCCGATGGAGGCGCAGGCCACGGCCGCCGCCAGCGGATTGGCCATGAAGGTCGGGCCGTGCGCCAGCACCGGCACCTCACCGCGCGATATGCCCTCCGCCACCCGCTCGGTGCACAGGGTTGCCGCCATCGTCAGATAGCCGCCGGTCAGCGCCTTGCCCACGCACATCACATCCGGCGTGACCGCCGCATGCTCCGCCGCGAACAGCGCCCCCGTGCGTCCGAACCCGGTCGCGATCTCATCGAACACCAGTAGCACGTCGTGCGCGTCGCACGCTTCCCGCAGCACCCGCAGGTACGCGGGGGAGTGGAACCGCATCCCTCCCGCCCCTTGCACCACCGGCTCCACGATCACCGCGGCGAGTTCCCCCGCGTGCCGTTCGACCATCGCGCGCAGATGGTCGGCGTAGGACTCCTCGTACTCCTCCGGCGGGGCGTCGGCGAACACCTGGCTCGGCAGCACGCCGGACCACAGCTCGTGCATTCCGCCGTCGGGATCGCAGACCGACATCGGCTGCCAGGTGTCACCGTGGTAGCCGCCCCGCCAGGTCAGCAGCCGCCGCTTCTCCGGCCGCCCCAGCGAACGCCAGTACTGCAGGCACATCTTCACCGCGACCTCGACCGACACCGACCCCGAGTCGGCGAGGAACACATGCTCCAACCCGTCCGGCGACATGTCGACAAGGAGCTTTGCCAGCCGCACGGCGGGCTCGTGCGTGAGCCCGCCGAACATCACATGGCTCATCCGCTCCAGCTGCCCGCGCGCGGCCTCGTTGAGCACCGGGTGGTTGTAGCCGTGGATCGCCGACCACCAGGACGACATGCCGTCGACCAGTTCCCCCGAGCCGTCGGCGAGCCTCAGCCGTACCCCGCTCGCCGACTCCACGACGAGCGGTTCGCCACGGCCCGGCATGGGCCCGTACGGGTGCCAGACATGCCGCCGGTCGAGCTCCAGCAGCTCGGCGACGGACGACTCAGGCATTGGGCGCGAGGTCCGTTCCGGCGCCCCGGCGGCGCACGGCGACCAGATCGGGACGCGGCTCCTCGGCCGCGCTCCCGGAGGAATCCGCGCCCGCGCCCAACGAACCGCACGCTCCGCCGCCCTCGTGGGACCCGCACCCGCCACCCGCGCGGTGCTCGGGCAGCGTCACCCGGTCGGTGCCCTCCACCTCGAACCCGGCGTCCGCGATCATCTCCAGGTCCGCCTTGCCCGCCTGGCCCTCGCTGGTGAGGTAGTCGCCGAGGAAGATCGAGTTGGCCAGGTGCAGCGCGAGCGGCTGCATCGTGCGCAGATGGACCTCACGGCCGCCGGCGATCCGCACCTCGACGTCCGGGCAGACGAACCGCACCATCGCCAGGATCCTGAGGCACCGCTGCGGCGTCAGGTTCCACTCCTTGGCGAGCGGCGTCCCCTCGAACGGGATCAGGAAGTTGACCGGCACCGAGTCCGGGTCCAGCTCGCGCAGCGCGAACACCACGTCGACCAGGTCCTCGTCGGACTCGCCCATCCCGGCGATCAGCCCGGAGCAGGCGGAGAGACCGGCCGCGTGCGCCTTCTGAACCGTGTCCACCCGGTCGGCGTACGTGTGCGTGGTCGTGATGTCCCCGTACGTCGACTCCGACGTGTTGAGGTTGTGGTTGTAGGCGTCGGCGCCCGCCTCGCGCAGCCGCTCGGCCTGCCCGTCGGAGAGCAGCCCCAGGCAGGCGCACACCTCCACGCCCTCGTTCTGCTCCTTGATCGCCTTGATGGTGTCGGAGACCCGGTCCACGTCACGGTCGGTCGGACCCCGGCCGCTGGCCACCAGGCACACCCGCTTGGCACCGCCGGCGAGGCCCGCGGCGGCCGCCTCGGACGCCTGGTCGGGTTTCAGCCAGGTGTACTTCAGGATCTCGGCCTTGGAGCCGAGCCGCTGGGAACAGTACGAGCAGTCCTCCGGGCACAAGCCGGACTTGAGGTTGACGAGATAGTTCAGTTTCACCCGCCGGCCGAACCAGTGCCGGCGCACCTTTCCGGCCGCGGCCACCACCTCGAGCAGGTCGTCGTCGGACGTCGCGAGGACGGCCAGTGCTTCCGCACGGGTCGGCGTCTCGCGCCGAAGCCCCTTGTCCACCAGCGTGTTCAGCAGGTCCATGAGAGCCGATCCTGTCCTACCGGACCCACTCGGGCCAAGGAGAGTTCGTACAACAGAGGCACTTGACGGTGTGGGTATTGCCACACAGTGGCCCGTCCGGCCTCCCGCTAGTGTCTGTTCACTGCCTACAAAATCCCCGGAGGAGCCATGGCGTTCGGCTGGATCGACGAGCAGGCGGAACTCCGCCGCCGGGCAGGACTCGTACGCACCCTGCGTCCCCGTGCCGCCGACACGCCGCTGCTCGACCTGGCGAGCAACGACTACCTCGGACTGGCCCGGCACCCCGAGGTCACCGAGGGCGCCGCGCGCGCCGCGCGGACCTGGGGCGGCGGATCCACCGGCTCCCGGCTCGTCACCGGCACCACCGAACTCCACGCGGAATTGGAGGCCGAGCTGGCCGGATTCTGCGGTTTCGAGGCCGCTCTGGTCTTCTCCTCCGGCTACGCGGCCAACCTCGCGGCCGTCACGGCGCTCGCCCCGCACGGCTCCCTTGTCGTCTCCGACGCGGGCAACCACGCCTCCCTGATCGACGGCTGCCGGCTGGCCCGCGGTACGACACAGGTCGCGGCGCACTGCGACCCCGATGCCGTGCGCAAGGCGCTGGACGGGCACGACGGGCCCGCCGTGGCAGTGTCCGACACGGTCTTCTCGGTGGACGGCGACGCGGCCCCGCTGACCGGCCTGGCCGAGGCGTGCCGGGAGCACGGCGCGGGCCTGGTGCTGGACGACGCGCACGGCCTCGGTGTACTCGGCGACGGCGGCCGCGGGGCCCCGCACGCTGCTGGCCTCGCGGGCGCCGACGACGTCGTGGTGACGGTGACGCTCTCCAAGTCGCTCGGCAGTCAGGGCGGAGCGGTGCTCGGTCCGGCCCGGGTGATCGGGCATCTGGTCAACGCGGCACGGACGTTCATCTTCGACACCGGTCTCGCCCCGGCGGCGGCGGGTGCCGCCCTGGCGGCGCTCCGGCTGCTGCGCCGCGAACCCGCGCGCGCGGCCCGGGCGGGCGCGGTCGCGCGCGAACTGCACGACCGGCTGACGGCCGCGGGACTGGAAGCGGTCCGTCCGGACGCCGCGGTCGTCTCCGTGCGTGCCCCTTCCCCGGAGCAGGCCGCGCGATGGGCGGCCGACTGCCGGGCCGCCGGCCTGTCCGTGGGCTGCTTCCGTCCTCCTTCCGTGCCCGACGGCATCTCACGGCTCAGACTGACCGCCCGCGCGGACCTGTCCGGGGCAGAGATCGAACGCGCTGTCCGGGTGATCGGCGAAACGCGGCCATGAGTCGGCGGGGCACGGCCGTGCGTCGCGCGACGACGGTTGACGGTCCGGATCGGCGGAAGTGAGCCCCGGTCAGCGAACCGCGGTCACGAACTCCGCCCAGCTCGCGGGGGAGAAGAGCAGGGCGGGCCCGTCCGGGGCCTTGGAGTCGCGTACGGCGAGCAGTCCGGCCAGGGGGCCGGAGGCCGGCCGGGCCGTCTCGACGCAGTTGTTGGCCCCCGTGCTGTAGCTGCTGCGCAGCCAGCGCACATCCTGCGGTGCGAGGCAGGAAGGGATGGTCCGAGGCGGTACGGGCATCATGCCTCCTTACGCGCCGGCTGCCACGCCGGCGATGAAATCCAACGAGTCCTCGGGTGAAAGGGCGTGGATCGAAAGGGCGTTGAAGGCCTCCACGTAGACCCGGAGGTCTTCTTTCCGCTCCAGATGGAGGCTACTCGTCAAGTGGTCGAGAACAACCACATCGAGATCAGAAGTGCGCGAAAACGAAAAGATGACGAAAGGACCGGTGACGCCGATGTGCGCCCCGGCCGTGAACGGGAGGACCTGCAGCCGCACTTGGGGCAGCTGGGCCGCCTCGACCAGCCGGTTCAGCTGCCGGCTCATCACTCCGGGGCCGCCGACCTCCCGGCGCAGCACCGCCTCGTCCAGGACCGCGCTCAGCTCCAGGGGCGGCTCGGCGCGCAGGATGTCCTGGCGGGCCAGCCGCACCTCCACCAGGGCGTCCAGCCGCTCCTCGGACGCCCCCTCCAAGGCGGCCTCCGTCACCGCCCGCGCGTACTCAGGCGTCTGCAGCAGCCCCGGGATCACCGTGGTCTCCAGGGTGCGCATCGCGCTCGCCTGGGACTCCAGGCTGATGAAGTCACGGTAGGTGGGCGGCAGCACGCCGCGATAGGCGTGCCACCAGTGGTGCCGGCCGCCGCCGTCGCCACTGCCCGACAGCACCAGCAGCAACTCCCGCAACTGCCGGTCGGCCACGCCGTAGACGTCGAGAAGTAACCGCACATCGGCCGGTTTCACTCCGCTCGTGCCGGTCTCGATCCGGCTCACCTTCGACTGGTGCCAGCCCGCCATCCGGGCCGCCTCACCACTGGTGAGTCCCGCCGAGGTGCGCAGAGCGCGCAGTTCGGCGCCGAGTTTGCGGCGGCGCACCGCGGGACCGTGCTGCATGGGCTTCTCCTTACTCCTTCCGAGCCGCCCGGATACGGTCTGCCGTCGCAGAGTTCACCGCTTTGAGCGACAGATATATGCATATCTTGGTGGATCCGGCGCCCTGTGCCGTGCGGTGATGGCACTCTGGCGACGAAGCACCAGTGCGGGACCGTACTCGAACCAACCACTCCGTGTCGGACTGCGGTCCCGTGGGAAAGGGACGACGTCGCCATGGCAGACCATCTGGAAGCATCCGTCACTCTGCCGAGCGATCCCGCCTCGGTCTCCGCCGCCCGGGCCCATGTGCTGGGCACGCTGGTGGAATGGGGCATGCCGGCGGACACGGACCTGTCCGACACCGTCCGGCTGATCGTCTCCGAACTCGCCACCAACGCGGTGCAGCACACGTTCGGGCAGTCACCCACGTTCACGGTGGACGTCGCTCTGGTCCGCGATGAACGGGTGCATATCGGCGTGACGGACAGTCACCCCCGGTTGCCCAAACGGCTGCCCGCAGCGGTGCAGCAGGACAACGGGCGGGGGCTCGTCATCATCCGCTGGCTGACCGCGGAATGCGGGGGGAGACTCAGCATCCGCCCCACGCGTCAGGGCGGCAAGACCGTCTCGGTCGACCTCCCCTGGACGTGGACCGTCGAGGCCGCCGAAGCGGTCACGGCGGCGGGACAGCAGGAGCCGTAGGAACCACGCGGGTACGGCCGGCGGGGCGGCGGCACGCCACGGGCGCCACCGCCCCCGCGCGGTCAGCTCACCCGGCCATAGGAGACGCTCCGGGTCCAGATCTTCTGCAGACGCACCACGTCCCCGGTCTTGGGGGCGTGCCAGATCTTGCCGTTGCCCGCGTAGATGCCGACGTGGTAGACGTAACCGCCCGAGTGGAAGAAGACCAGGTCACCGGCCTTGCGGCTGCCGGCCGAAATATGACGGGTCGTGTTGTACTGCTGGGCGGCGGTGCGGGGCAGCTTCTTGCCCGCCTTCTTGAACGAGTACAGCGTCAGTCCCGAGCAGTCGAACCGGTGCGGCCCCGCGGCGCCCCACTGGTACGGCGCGCCCTTCTTGGAAGCGGCGACGCGCAGTGCCTTGGTGGCGGTGCTCGCGGCAGCCGCCTCCGAGGCGGCTCCGGGTACCACGAGGGACCCGCCCACGGCGGCCAGGGTGAGTGCCGAGGCCGTGCCGGCCCGGGCCATGAGAGACGGGACACGATTGAGCGCAGTCATGCGCAACCCTTCGTCAGCCGCCTGTGAAGGATGACCTGTCGGATTCGGGCTGGCGAAGTGGCCCGGCCGCACGAATGCGGCTTCACCCCAAGGGCTGCTCGGAACTGACGTTCCGGCGACCCGTCGTGCTTGGGTCCTCCACTCCTGCCGATCCACTCCTGTCGACCGGTCATCCGGGCGGCGGCAGGACTCGGCGTCCGCCCGGATCGCCCCGCCGCGGCGGCGGGGTCTTGTCGTCAGTCAGGGATCTTGGCTCATGGCAGGATCGAAAACCCAACGGAACGGGGGGTTTGTGTTGTTACTCACCACTCACCCGTTCGGGTGGACACTGTTGTGTTCGATCCGCCGTCCAGGGCTCGGGGGAGCCCCGGACCAGCGGCGGAATGCCCCATTCCGGCCTCGGGCCGCGCTCGTTGTGCAACTTGAACGGCCCGAAAACAGGAGGTTCGTCTACGCCGGATGGGGGTACGCCGTTTGGTCCGTTTCAACCCCTCGCCGAGCACACCGCACCGCGGACCGCCCTCCGGCGATGTGCGGGCGTCAACTCCCCGACTGCGGTGGCAGCGTGACCCGGGCCGTGCGACGCTCGCCGTCCAGCACCCGCAGCGCGCGGGCCAGGGTGTCGGAGTGCAGTTCGCTCTCGCCGCGCCGGTGCATCAGGGTCAGCGCGTCGCGCAGTGCGACGGCCTTGCCGACCAGCGCCTGGGCCGCCCGCAGTCCGCGATAGGTGTCACCGCCGAGGGCGGGGTTGACCCGGCCGAGCAGGTCGACGACCTCCAGATAGCGGTCGATCAGCTCGGCCTCCGCGCGGGTCAGCGCGGGCAGGGGAGGCAGTTCCGGAGGCAGCATCCGCGGCTCACCTCGCGCCGGTGGCCGGGTGGACGCCCCTGCGGTGGGGCACGATCCGGTCGACCAGGCCGTAGTCGACGGCGCCCTGCGCGTCGAGGACCGTGTCCCGCTCGATGTCGGCACGGACCTGTTCCTCGGTGCGGCCCGTGTGCCGCATGAGGATCTCCTCGATGCGGGCCCGGATCCGGTTCAACTCATCGGCCTGGATCGCCAGGTCGCTCGTCTGTCCCTCGACCGGTTCCGGCAGGACGGGCTGACGGAGCACCAGACGCGAGCCGGGCAGCACGAACCGCTTGCCCGGGGTGCCGGCCGCGATCAGCAGCGCGGCGGCTCCCTCGGCCTGGCCGAGACAGATCGTCTCCACGTCACAGGTGACGTACTGCAGCGTGTCGTGGATCGCCGACATGGCGTGGAAGGAGCCGCCCGGGGAGTTGATGTACAGCGAGATGTCCCGGTCGGGGGCGTGGTGCTCCAGATACATGAGCTGGGCCATCACGTCGTTCGCGGAGGTCTCGTCGATCTGTGTCCCGAGGATGACGATCCGCTCCTCGAGCAGCTTCGAGTAGGGATCCTTCGTCCGTTGCCCGGATGCCGTGCGTTCGGTGAATTCGGGCAGGACGTAGCGGGCGGACGGTCGGGTCATGACGGCCCCTCCTGTCTGACGGTCTCAGTAAAAAATGTACAGGACGTACATGCCGTTATGATGGGCGCATGGCCTACGAGATTCCGGTGACCCAAGCCAGGGCTGAGCTGGCCGACCTGATCAACCGCGTGGTGTACGGCGGTGAACGCGTCGTCGTGACCCGGCACGGCAAGCCCCTCGTCGCCCTCGTATCCGCCGATGACCTGCGACGACTCGAAGAGCTCGAGGAACACCGGGAGGCCGCCGAGGAGCGTGTGATCAGTACGGTGGCCGGCGTGCACCAGGTGGCGTCCGCTTCCGGCGAACGGCAGCGGTTCGGCATCGCGGCCGAGCACCGGGGGACGGCCACCTAGTAGTCCCTCGCGGGCCCGACGACAGGACTGCGCACCCCCGTCCGCAGCGTGGTCGCTCCGGGGACGGCCGTCGTGGGTGCCGCGGTCTTGGCCGACGGGGCCGGTGCCCGCCCGGCGGCGGGCTTCGGTGGCCCGCCTCCGGGTCGGGTCAACCGCGGCGACCCTGGCCCTGCCCGGACAGCATGGGACCAAGGCGCGCTACGACGTACGGATGACCGTCGCCACGGGCGGCGAACCCGGTGGACACCTACCTGCTCACCGGAAAGCTCGACCGGTCCGACGTGACCTGCGCACCGCACGCCACGCCGAAGCCGTAGCGCCGGCGCCGTACGGCACGAGGGGCGGCCGGAACTCTCCGGCCGCCCCTCGTCCGCTCCCGGCGGATCAGCTCCGCGGCATGCGCGGGAACCGGCGCTTCTCCTGCGCCGCGCGCTCGGCCTCCTCGGCCTTGGCGACGGCGGCGTACTGGTCGACGTACTCCTGCCCGGACAGCTTGAGGACGGCGTACATGATCTCGTCGGTGACGGCACGCAGCACCGCCTTCTCGTTCTCCATCCCCGCGTAGCGCGAGAAGTCCAGCGGTTCGCCGAAGCGGATCACCACCGGATGGATGCGGGGAATCACCTTGCCGGGCGGCTGCGCCTCGAACGTGCCGATCATCGCGCATGGGATCACCGGTACGCCCGCCTTGAGCGCCATCACCGCGACGCCCACCTTGCCCTTGTACAGGCGGCCGTCGTGCGACCGCGTGCCCTCCGGGTAGATGCCGAGCAGTTCCCCCTTGCCCAGCACCCCCAGGCCCTCACGGATGGCGGCCTGCCCGGCCTCCTTCCCGGAGCGGTCGACGGGGATCTGGCCCGCGCTGTGGAAGAAGAACGCCGTCAGCCGGCCCTTGAGGCCGGGTCCGGTGAAGTACTCGGCCTTGGCGAGGAAGGTGATACGCCGTTTGAGCACGGCCGGCATCAGGAAGTGGTCCGAGAAGGACAGATGGTTCCCCGCGACGATGGCGGCGCCGGACGACGGAACATGCTCCAGCCCCTGTATTCGCGGCCGGAAGACCAGTCTCAGCAGCGGGCCCAAGAGCACATATTTGAGCACGTAATAGAACAAAAGCACGCTCCTCGACTCCGGCGAACGGGCAGTGCCGCCGCGTTCCAGCAGGTCATCCGGCACGTCGTGAGCTGTCAGTCTAGGACCGGAGGATGCGGCCCGGCACCACGTTCGACGCGCCCGGGACGAGCCGTGCCGGACCGGTTGCACCCGCCCGGTCGCGCATCGCGGGGGAGTAGGCTCCGCAGCATGCGGATCTCCGTCTCCTCCGACATGGACGAACCCGTGGCGCGCGCCCTCCTCGCCGAACTGCGCGACCGCGGCCACGAGGTGAGCCCGCACGGGGCGCTGAGCCCCGGGGACGACCCGCAGTGGGCGGTCTGCTCCGCGGCGGCGGCCCGCGAGGTCGCCGACGGATCGGCCGACCAGGCGGTGGTGTGCTGCTGGACCGGCACGGGCGCCTCGATCGCCGCGAACAAGGTGCCGGGAGTACGGGCCGCCCTGTGCACGGACGCCTACACGGCCGACGGCGCCCGCCGCTGGAACGACGCCAACGTCCTGGCGCTGAGCCTGCGGCTGACGTCCGCTCCGGTGCTCAAGGAGATCCTCGACGCCTGGTTCAAGGCATCGCCCAGCGACGACCCCGAGGACCGTCGCAACGTGGAATGGACGGAACGTCCCGACGGCACACGCCCCGGTCCCCCGCCCGGCGACTGAGCCCGGGCGCCCTCAGAAGGGCTGCTCCGCCCAGATGATCTTCCCCTCGGGGACGAACCGGGTACCCCACCGCTGGGCCAGCTGGGAGACCAGCAGCAGTCCGCGCCCGCCCTCGTCCATCGCGCGGGGATGCCGCAGATGCGGGGCGGTGGCTCCGCGGTCGAGCACGTCGCACACCAGCGCACGCTCCCGGATCAGCCGCAGTCTGACCGGCCCGGTGGCGTGCCGGATGGCGTTGGTGACCAGTTCGCTGACGACCAGCTCCGTGGTGAAGACCAGCTCGTCCAGCCCCCACTGGGCCAGTTGCCGGGTGGTGTTCCTGCGGGCCTCGGCCACCACGGCCGGATCGTCCGGCAGGTCCCAGACCGCGACCTGCTCCGGGTCCAGACGCCTGGTACGGGCCATCAGCAGGGCCACGTCGTCGTACGGGCGGGCCGGCACGAGCGTGTCGACGACGGTGCCGCAGCTCGTCTCCAGCGAGGCCGGGGCCTCGGCCAGCGCCTCCCGCAGCGGCTCCCGGTCCGGTTCGGCGGGCCGGGCCCCATCCCGGGCCAGCAGACCGTCCGTGTGCAGGGCGAGCGTGCTGCCCTCGGCCAGCGTCAGCTCCACCGCCTGGAACGGCGGCCCGCCGACACCGAGCGCCGGGCCCTGCGGAAGGTCCACGAACGCGACCGTGCCGTCCGGCGCCACCACGGCGGGCGCCGGATGACCGGCGGCGGCCATCGTGCAGTGGCCGTCCACCGGGTCGTAGACGACGTACAGGCAGCCGGAGCCGAGGGGCCTGCCGGCGGTCTCGCCGGGTTCCCCGTCCTCCTCGTCCCGCGCCGCCCGGGAGGAGAGATCGTCCAGGTGCCCCAGCACCTCCTCGGGCGGCAGATCGATCGCGGCCAGCGTCCGTACGGCGGTGCGCAGCCGCCCCATGGCCGCGGCGGCGTCGATGCCGTGCCCCGGTACCTCGCCCACGACCAGGGCGACGCGGGCGCTCGACAGCAGGATGAGGTCGTACCAGTCGCCGCCCAGGCCCGTCAGCTCGTCGGCCGGGCGGTAGCAGGCGGCCACCTCGACGGCGTCCTGCTCGGGCAGCCGGCGCGGGAGCAGGCTGCGCTGGAGGACGAGCGCGGCGTCCCGCTCCCGGGTGTAACGCCGGGCGTTGTCCACACAGACGGCGGCTCGCGAGACGAGGTCCTCGGCCAGACTGAGGTCATCGGCGTCGAACGGGTAATCGCGACGGCGACGGAAGAACATGGTGACACCCAGAGTGGCGCCCCGGGCCCGGATCGGGACGATCATCACGCTCTGCAGTCCCAGCTCCAGGAAGGTGGACTCCCGGACACCCGGAGCGCCCGCGGCCCACTCCGGGGCGAGCGGGTCGAGCTGTTCCTGGCGCCAGGACCGGCCGGAGGTCAGATAGCGCACGGGCGGGGAATCCGCCAGGTAGGTCACGACCGCGCCGGCGTCCACGGCCGTCCGCGGCAGGTCCTCGTACAGCGAGCGGTGGCCCGCGCGGCGCAGGGACACCGGCGCGGAGTCGCCGAGCGGCCCCGGCGGGAGTTCGGCGCCCCGCAGCACCGTCTCCAGCAGGTCCACGGTGACGAAGTCCGCCAGGCCCGGGACGGCGACGTCCGCCAGTTCCTGTGCGGTGGTCATGATGTCGAGGGTCCGGCCGATGTGCTCGCCGGCCCGGTCGAGCAGGGCGAGGCGCTGCCGGGCGCGGTGCCCTTCGGTGACGTCCACGACGGTGTAGTACACGCCCATCGGGCGGCCCCGCTCGTCGTCGAGGCGGGTGAACGACATCATGTGCGCGGTCTCGCGCAGCGGTGCCGACCGTGCGCGGCCGACCTCCTCGTGGCCGACCACCTGCTCGCCGGTTTCCAGCACATGCCGCATCCGCGCCTCGACGGCATCGGCGTTGAGACCCGGCTGGACGTCGGCGAACCGCAGGCCCAGCCGCCGCTCGGCCGGTCCGCCGCCGAACTGCTCCATCGCGGCGTTGGACCACACGAAGCGCAGATCCGTGTCCACGATCGCGATGCCGATGGACGTCCCGGTGACGATCTGCTCCAGCACCGTGCGGCTCATGCTCCAGCCGGCGGCACCGGCCAGCTGCGACAGCAGGACCAGCAGGGACGTACGGCCCCGGGGCTCCACGGTCGGCGTGACCCGCACCATCACGGCGACCGGGTGTCCCTCCCGGTGCAGCGCCGTCATCAGCCCCACCCAGTCCCCGTCGGACCTGCACCGCTCGACCAGGCCGGGAACCCGTTCGGCGTCGTCGGGGAGCAGCAGCTCGGCGAACTTGCGGCCCACCACGGCCTGTGCGTCGTACCCCAGCAGCTGCTCGGCGCGACCGGTCCAGCTCGACACCACGCCGTGCGGATCGAGCAGCAGGGGAGCGGCGTCGGCGACGTCGAACCCCTGCCGGGCCACGTTCTGCTCCTGTTGTCCGCCCACGGCCGACCTCTCTGTCGCTGAGAGTGGTCTACCACCTCATGTCCCCATCTTCACCCTCGACGGGGGGCGGGGGCCTTCCGGACGTACGGACGTGGGGGAGGCGTGCACCCGGCCCCCGCATCCCCGCCGCGACCGGACAACGGCCACACCGCCCGGCCCCGGCGGACCGGGGCGCGGGCGGTTCCCGGACGTGTCTCAGGCGTGTTCGGCGAGCACCTTCTCCAGCGTGCGCAGGGCGCCCTGCAGCTCCTCCGCCGTGATGGTCAGCGGCGGGGCCAGCCGGATGGTCGAGCCGTGGGTGTCCTTCACCAGGATGCCCTCCCGCATCAGGCGCTCACTGACCTCGCGCCCGGTGCCGATCGCGGGGTCGACGTCCACGCCGGCCCACAGGCCCCGGGAGCGGAAGCCGACGACGCCCTTGCCGGCCAGCGACTCCAGTCCCTCGCGCAGCACCTCGCCCAGCTCCGTCGCCCGCCGCTGGAACTCACCGGTCTCCAGCAGTTCCACGACCGCGGTGCCGACCGCCGCGGCCAGCGGGTTGCCGCCGAAGGTCGACCCGTGCTCACCGGGGTGCAGCACCTCGAGCACCTCCCGCCGGGCCACCACCGCCGACACCGGGACGATGCCGCCGCCCAGCGCCTTTCCGAGCAGGACCACGTCCGGGACGACCGACTCGTGCTCCACGGCGAGCGTACGGCCGGTGCGGCCCAGGCCCGACTGGATCTCGTCGGCGACGAACAGGCACCCCTTGCGGTGGGTCAGCTCGCGTACCCCGGCGAGGTAGCCGTCGTCCGGGACGATCACCCCCGCCTCGCCCTGGATCGGCTCGATCAGCACGGCCGCCGTCGTCTCGTCGACCGCTTCCTCCAGCGCCGCGAGATCGTTGTACGGGACCACGCGGAAGCCCGGGGTGAAGGGGCCGAACCCGGCGCGGGCCACCTCGTCCGTCGAGAAGCTCACGATCGTCGTCGTACGGCCGTGGAAGTTGTCCGCGGCCACCACGATCGTCGCCCGGTCGGCCGGGACGCCCTTCACGTCGTAGGCCCACTTGCGGGCCACCTTCACACCGCTCTCGACGGCCTCGGCGCCGGTGTTCATCGGCAGCACCATGTCCAGCCCGGTCAGCGCGGCCAGCCGCTCGGCGAATTCCGCGAGCCGGTCGTTGTGGAACGCGCGCGAGGTGAGGGTGAGCCGGTCCAGCTGGCGGTGCGCCGCCTCGACGAGCGCGGGATGCCGGTGGCCGAAGTTGAGCGCCGAGTAGCCGGCCAGCATGTCGAGATACCGCCGGCCCTCCACGTCCTCCACCCAGGCGCCCTCCGCGCGGGAGACGACCACGGGCAGCGGGTGGTAGTTGTGCGCCAGGACGGGCTCTTCCGCGCCGATGAGTTCGGCGGACGTACGCGCGGGGACGACAGAGGTCATGAGCGGATCTCCTGAGTGCAGCACTTGATGCCCCCGCCCGCCTTGCGGAACTCGGACAGGTCGACGGGGACGGGAACGTAACCGCGGTCGGCGAGCCGGTCGGCGAGGGCCGTCGCCTCCGGCGAGATGAACACATGGCGCCCGTCGGAAACGGAGTTCAGACCGAACGCCATGGCGTCCTCACGGGTGGCGATCACCGCGTCCGGGTACAACCGGGCGAGCACCTCGCGGCTGCCCGGCGAGAACGCCTCCGGGTAGTAGGCGACGTTCTCGTCGTCGAGGACGAACAGCGCCGTGTCCAGGTGGTAGAAGTACGGGTCCACCAGCGTCAGCCCGATCACGGGTACGCCGAAGAACTCCTGCACCTCGCGGTGCGCCTCCGGGGTGGTGCGGAACCCGGTGCCGGCGAGGATCCAGCGCCCGGCGGGCACCAGGTCGCCCTCGCCCTCGCACACCGACTCGGGGTGCTGGACCTCGAAGCCCTCCGACTTGAACCAGGCCTCGTACGGCACGGACTCCGGACGCCGCTCGGGCGCGGAGAAGAGGGAACCGAAGACACGGCCCTCAACGACGACCGCCGCGTTCGCGGCGAACACCATGTCGGGCAGTCCGGGCTCCGGCTTCACGGTCTCCACGGTATGTCCGTGGTCACGGTAGACGCCGATCAGCGCCCGCCATTGGCGCTGGGCGAGGGAGACGTCAACAGGACGGTCGGGATGCATCCAGGGATTGATCGCGTACCGGACGGCGAAGTGTCTGGGTTCGCAGACGAGGTAGCGCCGCCGGCGCGCCACACGGGATCCGGGCACAGAGGGGTTCCTCCGCTTCCATGCGGTGCCGACAGGGGGTGCCTCCACGGTAGGAACGGACCTCGACGGGCGACAAGGAACAAGAGCTGCGTGTACACGCAGCATCACTGCGTGTTCCGGCCGCTCAGCGCACGTCCGGTGCGCTGTCCGGCGCGGGCTGGCTCACTCCCGCCTCAGGACTCTCCGGCAGCAGATGGGACAGCACCATCACGCTGATCGTCTTGCGGATGAACGGCTCCTGGCGGATCCGTTCCAGCACCTCCTCGAAGTGCTCCACATCCCGCGCCCGCACGTGCAGCAGCGCGTCCGCGCCCCCGGTCACCGTCATCGCCGCGGCGATCTCCGGATGATTGCGCACCACCTCCGCCAGCCGCCGGGGCGGCGCCGCCCCCTCGCAGTACACCTCGACATACGCCTCCGTGCGCCAGCCCAGCGCCGACGGCCGCACCGTCGCCGTGAACCCCGTGATCACCCCGGTCTCGCGCAGCCGGTCCACCCGGCGCTTGACCGCCGTCGACGACAGCCCGATGGCCGCGCCGATCTCCGCGAAGGACGTCCTGGCGTTCGCCATGAGAGCCGTGACGATCTTCCGGTCGAGCTCGTCGAACGGAGCGGGCCTGCTGTTCATGCGGGCACTGTATCCAGCGGCGCCCGGCGGGCCCGCCCACCGGCGCCCACGGTGCGAACGCCCACGTCCGGCACGTGTCCAGACGCGGAAATGCCCCCTACACTCCACCTTCATGCTGCGCGCCCTCGCCGTCGACGACGAACGCCCCTCGCTGGAGGAACTGCTGTACCTGCTGAACGCGGACCCGCGCATCGGCACCGCCGAGGGCGCGGGGGACGCCACCGAGGCCCTGCGCCGCATCAACCGCGCCCTGGAGTCGGGCCCCGACGGGCCCGAGGCGATCGACGTCGTCTTCCTCGACATCCAGATGCCCGGGCTCGACGGCCTCGACCTCGCCCGGCTGCTCAGCGGGTTCGCCCGGCCGCCGCTGATCGTGTTCGTCACCGCCCACGAGGACTTCGCCGTCCAGGCCTTCGACCTCAAGGCCGTCGACTACGTCCTCAAACCCGTCCGCAAGGAACGGCTGGCCGAGGCCGTGCGCCGGGCCGCCGCCCAGCGCGGCAGCACCCCCCGCGAGGCCGCCCCGCGCATCCCCGTGCACGAGCCCGACCCCGACCACATAGCCGTCGAGCTCGGCGGCGTCACCCGCTTCGTCGCCGTCGACGACATCACCCACGTCGAGGCCCAGGGCGACTACGCCCGGCTGCACACCGACCGGGGCAGCCACCTCGTACGGATCCCGCTGTCCACGCTGGAGGAGCGCTGGCGCTCCCGCGGCTTCGTCCGCATCCACCGCCGCCATCTGGTCGCCCTGCGCCACATCGGCGAGCTCCGGCTCGACGCGGGCACCGTGAGCGTCCTGATCGGCTCGGAGGAACTTCAGGTCAGCAGGCGGCACGCCCGCGAACTGCGGGACCTGCTGATGCGCCGGACCACGAGCTAGAGGGGGGGAGCACCGCATGCCCCAGGACCCGACCGAACGCCGCGTGGTCGTCACCGGCCCGCCCCGCCGCACCCGCCGGACCTCTGGCTACTACCGCCCGCGCACCGAGATCGACGAGCAGACGACCCTCGGCCACACCTACGTCCGTTCCCTGATGCGCATCCAGCTGCGCACCGGACTCGTGGTGTTCGCCGTCCTCGCCCTGCTCATCGGCCCGCTCCCGCTGGTCTTCGCCGCCGCCCCCGACGCCCGCCGGCTGGAGTGGGCGGTGCTCGGCTTCGGCCTCTACCCTCCGCTGGTGCTGCTCGCCCGCTGGTACGTACGCCGCGCCGAACGCAACGAACGCGACTTCACGCGGCTCGTCGAGGACCGCTGAGACCGGAGCCCGGAACACCGTGAACTCCGCCTACGCCGTCACCGCCGTCGCGCTCGTCGCCCTGGCCACCGTTCTCGTCGGCGCCTTCGGCCTGCGCATATCCCGCACCACCTCCGACTTCTACGTCGCCTCCCGCACCGTCGGCCCCCGCCTCAACGCCGCCGCCATCAGCGGGGAGTACCTCTCCGCGGCGTCCTTCCTGGGCATCGCGGGCCTCGTCCTCGTACAGGGCCCGGACATGCTCTGGTACCCGGTCGGCTACACCGCCGGCTATCTGGTGCTGCTGCTGTTCGTCGCCGCCCCGCTGCGCCGCTCCGGCGCCTACACGCTGCCCGACTTCGCCGAGGCACGGCTCGCCTCGCACCTGGTGCGGCGGCTCGCCGGCGCCCTGGTGGTCGGTGTCGGCTGGCTGTATCTGCTCCCGCAGCTCCAGGGCGCCGGGCTCACCCTGACCGTGCTCACCGGTTCGCCCGACTGGCTCGGCGCGGTGATCGTCGCCGTCGTGGTGACCGTCATCGTCGCCGCGGGCGGCATGCGCAGCATCACCTTCGTCCAGGCCTTCCAGTACTGGCTGAAGCTGACCGCCCTCCTCGTCCCCGCGCTCTTCCTCGTCCTCGCCTGGCAGAGCGACGGCGCACCCAGCCACGCCTTCGACGAACCGGCCGCCTTCCGCGAACAGCGGGTGGTCACCATCGACGACTCCCTGCACCTGCGGCTCGACCGGCCGCTCACCGTCACGGTCGACGGCACCGTCGACGGCCGCGCACACGACGGCGCCGAGGTCGGCCTGCCCGCGGGCACCCACCGCATCGACGGCGGCACCCGGCTCACCTTCGCCGAGGGCGCGGAGGTCCCCGCCGCCGGACGCGGCGGCGACGACGCCCTGTCGCCCTCCCGGGCCGAGTCCCGTGAGGAGCGCCCGCTGTACGCCACCTACGGGCTGATCCTCGCGACCTTCTTCGGCACCATGGGCCTGCCCCACGTGGTCGTCCGCTTCTACACCAGCCCGCACGGCGTGGCCGCCCGCCGCACCACCGTCGCCGTCCTCGGCCTGATCGGCGCCTTCTACCTCCTCCCCCCGGTCTACGGCGCCCTGGGCCGGCTCTACGCCCCCGAACTGACCCTCACCGGCGACGCGGACGCCGCCGTCCTGCTGCTGCCCGGCCGGATGATCGGGGGAGTGGGCGGCGACCTCCTCGGCGCCCTGGTCGCCGGAGGCGCCTTCGCCGCGTTCCTGTCGACCGCCTCCGGACTCACCATGGCCGTCGCCGGGGTGCTCACCCAGGACGTCCTCCCCTCACGCGGCGTACGGCACTTCCGGCTCGGCACCGTGCTCGCGATGGCCGTCCCGCTCGGGGCGAGCGTCCTGGTCGGCGGGCTGCCGGTGGCCGACGCCGTGGGGTTGGCCTTCGCCGTGTCGGCGTCCTCGTTCTGCCCGCTGCTCGTCCTCGGCATCTGGTGGCGCCGGCTGACCCCGCCCGGCGCGGCGGCCGGGATGCTGGTGGGTGGCGGCTCCGCGTTCCTCGCGGTCGCCGCGACCATGGCCGGCTACCCGGGCACGGGGCCCTGGCACGCCCTGCTCGCCTGGCCCGCGCTCTGGTCGGTGCCGCTGGGCTTCCTCACCATGATCCTGGTGTCCCTGGCCACCCCCGGCCGGGTGCCGCCCGGGACGGCGGCCGTACTGGCCCGCTTCCACCTCCCCGAGGAACTGCGCACGGAGGTGTCCGCATGAGCGGCTTCCTCGCCGGCCTGCTCGTCGCCGTACTGCCCCTGCTGGCGGCCGGATTCTGGATCGGCCGGCGCACCGCACGGCCCGCCAGCCTCGCCGGACTCGGCACACCCGTCGAGCACGCCACCTTCGAGACCCTGCACACCGCCTCCCTGGCCACACCGCCGCTGCGCGCGGGCCTGACCGAGGAGACCGCCGGGAAATCCGCCCGCAAGCTGCGCTCCCTGCTGGGCACGGACGCCCTGTGCCTCACCGACCGCGAACGGGTCCTTGTCTGGGACGGCGCCGGCGCCCACCACCGCACCGAGATCATGGAGCGGCTCACCGGCCCTCTCGTCACCGGCCGGGGCGAGGCCTTCCCGCTCACCTGTGACACCCCCGACTGCTCGGTGCGCTGGGCCGTGGTGGCCCCGCTCACCGTCGACGACCGGGTGCACGGTGCCCTCGTCGCCTGCGCGCCCCGCGAGTCCGCGGTCCTGGTCCGGGCCGCAGGCGAGGTCGCCCGCTGGGTCTCCGTCCAGCTCGAACTCGCCGACCTCGACCGGTCCCGCACGCGCCTCATCGAGGCGGAGATCAGGGCGCTGCGGGCGCAGATCTCCCCGCACTTCATCTTCAACTCGCTCGCCGTGATCGCCTCGTTCGTGCGCACCGACCCCGAGCGCGCCCGTGAACTGCTGCTGGAGTTCGCCGACTTCACCCGCTACTCGTTCCGCCGGCACGGCGACTTCACCACCCTCGCCGACGAACTGCACGCCATCGACCACTACCTGGCGCTGGTCCGCGCACGCTTCGGCGACCGCCTCGCCGTCACCCTGCAGATAGCTCCCGAGGTGCTGCCGGTCGCGCTGCCCTTCCTCTGCCTCCAGCCGCTGGTGGAGAACGCCGTCAAACACGGTCTCGAGGGCAAGGCCGACACCTGCCACATCCGAATCACCGCACAGGACGCCGGTGCCGAGGCCCTCGTCGTCATCGAGGACGACGGCGCCGGCATGGACCCCGCTCTGCTGCGCCGCATCCTCGCCCACGAGGCCAGCCCCACCGGCGGCATCGGACTGTCCAACGTCGACGACCGGCTCCGCCAGGTCTACGGCGACGACCACGGCCTCGTCATCGAGACGGCGGCGGGCGCGGGCATGAAGATCACCGTCCGGCTGCCGAAGTACCAGCCGGGCGTGCACCTGGCGGGGCGGCTCACCCCGAGGTGAGGCCCGCCCCGCTCGCCCCTCAGGTGCTGCGGGTGGCGACCATCCCCAGGGTGATCAGACCCAGGACCACCCAGCCGAACCACAGCCAGCCGTTGCTGCCGAGCGCCACCGTGTAGGCCGTCACGGCCACCAGCGCCCCTACGGTGAGCACTCCCATGGTCTTCGTCGACGTTGAACCGTTCGTGGTACCGGGCATCGCAACACCCTCCTCATGGTTCGGTTCCCTCCATGGTGCCCCCGTTCTGCCGCCTCACGGTGCACACGACCACATGTGCGCCCGACTTCCAGGACCTCTCGCCCACCCACGACCCCGTCTCGTGGACCGACGGGTCGAAGCCGTAGTCACGGGGCGCAACCTCGCGTGCACACATCGCATCCGACCGGGTGCGTGCCTCGGCCGGCGTGACGTCCTCCCCTAGCCGCGCGAAACCGAGCACCTGCTCGTCGTACGTCCCCTCGCACGACACCAGCCGCGCCTCCCGGCGGGACCCTACGTCCAGACAGTCCCGCCGCTGCATCGTCGCCGTGTCGGCGAACACCGTCCCGGTGCGGCGCCGGTCCCCGAGCGGCCCGTACACCGGACCGTGCGCCCCGAGCACCAGACACGCGGTACGCCGCCCGGCCGCCTCGAACCCGTCCGGCACCGGTACGACAGCCAGTTCCTGGACGTCGGCCAGCCGGCCGCGCAGCTCCCGGGTCCGCTCCTCGCACAGGGCCGGGCCACGCTCCCGCGCCTCGTCGTCCGACGCGGCCGGCACCGACGCCATCACCTGCCCGTCGGGAGCCGCGCCCGAACAGTCCGGGTCGACGGTCAGCCGGGGCGTGCCGGTGAACCGGGTGCCGCCGGGCCAGTCGGCCCGAACACAGTCGCCCTCCCGCAACGGCTTCACCAGCCCGACCGCTTCGCCGTACGGCAGCGCTTTCCCGCCGGCGCCCGCCTCGCGGTCGGCCAGCGCGTACCAGGCCCCGCCCAGGGCCAGCACCGTGCCCAGAACGCCCGCGAGCAGCGCGCGCACGGCCTGCGGGCGGGAGCTGCGGCGGTGACCGGCGCCGGAGCGGCCGTACCGGTCCGCCTCGGGCACGGGAGGCGGCGGGGCGTCCCACGGCGGCCGGGAGCCGAGGTCCGTCCGCGTCCGCGGATACGCCTCCGACTGCGGTGTCACGATCCGCGCCAGCTCGGCCTCCACCTCGGGCGCGGTCGCCCGCAGTTCCGGGTCCTTGGCGAGCAGCTTCCGCAGCACCGGCTCCAGCGCGCCCGCCCGCACCGGCGCACGCGGTTCCTCCAGGACGACGGCGGTCACCGACGCCAGCGGGGACTCCCGCGCGAAGGGTGCCCGGCCCTCCACCGCGTGGTAGAGCGTGCAGCCGAGCGAGAACAGATCGGCCGCGGGCGTCGGCGGACCGCCGGTCGCCCGCTCCGGCGCCAGATAGCCGGCGGTGCCGACCAGCGCGGACGCCATGGTGTACCGCGTCTCCCCGGTGTCCGGCTGCACGGAGATCCCGTAGTCGGTGAGCAGCACCCGCGCGTACGGCACACCGGTGCGGTCCGGCGCGAGCAGGATGTTCGCCGGTTTCACGTCCCGGTGCATCACCCCCCGCTCGTGCCCGGCCGTCAGCGCGTCCAGGACGGCCAGCCCGATCCGGGCGCACTCGGCAGGGGCCAGGGGGCCACTGCGGGCGAGCAGGCCGCGCAGGTCGACGGCGCCCGCGAGGTACTCCATGACGATCCACGGCAGCCCCTCGTGCTCCAGCACGTCGTGGACGGTCACCACATGGGGGTGACCGCGCAGACCGGCGGCGTGCCGGGCCTCCGCGCGGGCCCTGGCGACCCGGGCCGCCCGCTCCTGGCCGGGTTCGGCCGGATCGCCGAACACGATCTCCTTGAGGGCGACCTCGCACGCGAGCCGCTGGTCATGGGCGAGCCACACATGCCCCATGCCACCGCCGCCAAGTCGTCGCAGCAGCAGATAGCGGCCGGCGATCACCCGGCCCACGCCCGGTGTCGGTGATCCTGACGGCATCCCGTCACTCCCACCGGAAAGAACGCCGGGCCGCAGCGCCATTCCGCGCGCGATCGCACATCCGTTCTGGAGTGGCGAAGAAAAGGGAACAGTCATTCCCTTTGTGTGATCGAGCTTCTTTTCCCGCCCCGTGCGTGTGCGTGTACGTGCGACATCCCATGACCGCTCCCCCTCGGCGGTTCCCCCTGGCGCATCATGCTACTGGAGGAATTCGCCCGTTCAAGGGGACGGGGAAATCTCAAAGGGACGGGGAAATCGGTGAATTCAGTTCCGCCGCGCGTGCAGTGAGGCCAGATAGGCGTTGTACGCCTCGAGTTCCTTGTCCCCGTCCCGGTCGGCCGCGCGGTCCTGGCGCTTCGCCTGCCGCTGGTCGGAGGCGTACCACTGGAACAGCAGCGCCAGCAGCACCAGGACGGAGGGAACCTCGCTGAACGCCCAGGCGATGCCGCCCGCCGCGTTCTGGTCGGACAGCGCGTCGACGGCGAGGGAGGCGGGCGGATTCTCGAACGTCGTGACCATTGGCGTCGACGCCATCATCAGCGCGATACCGAAGAACGCGTGGAACGGCATGCCCGCGAAGAGTTCCAGCATGCGCATCAGATAGCCCGGCCGGTGCGGGCCGGGGTCCACGCCCATGATCGGCCAGAAGAAGACCAGCCCCACGGCGAGGAAATGCACCATCATCGCGACATGACCCACCCTGGAACCCATCAGGAAGTCGAACAGCGGGGTGAAGTACAGCCCGTAGAGGCTCGCGATGAACAGCGGAATGGTGAACACCGGGTGGGTGACGATCCGCATGTAACGGCTGTGCAGGAACATCAGCAGCAGCTCGCGCGGCCCCTTGCGGCCGCGCGCGGCCGGCGGCAGGGCGCGCAGCGCCAGCGTGATGGGGGCACCGAGCAGGATCAGGATCGGGGACACCATGCTGATCATCATGTGCTGCACCATGTGCACGCTGAACATGACCATGCCGTAGTCGTTCAGCTTGGTGCACATCATGAGCCCGATGCTCAGCACACCGGCGACGAACGCCACGGTGCGCCCCACCGGCCACTTGTCACCGCGCCGTACCAGCCGGACCACGCCCCAGCCGTACAGCGCCAGTGCGAGCAGACAGGCGAGGAGGAAGAAGGGATCCGCCGACCAGGCGAGCCCTCGCCCCAGCGTGAACGGCGGCAGATCCATCGTCATGCCGTGCCCGCTGTGATCCATCCGCCGGCTCCTGATTCGTGGGGGTTGTACGCGTCTGTCCGCCCCACAGAGTACGGCGAACCCCGGCCGCCTCTGCGACCGGGGTCAGCTGGAGCGCCCCGTCAAGGGGCGCGGGAAGTTGCGCGATCAACAACACACGAAACCGCGGGCGCCCGAGCGCTACCCGCGTCTCACAACACGCACCCGGCCTCGGCGTACCGCTCCTCCGGCACCGTCTTCAGCGTCTCCACCGCCTCCGCGAGGGACACCATCACGATGTCGGTGCCCCGCAGCGCGGTCATCCGTCCGAACTCGCCCCGGTGCACCGCCTCCACCGCGTGCCACCCGAACCGGGTGGCCAGCACGCGGTCGTACGCCGTGGGCGTCCCGCCGCGCTGCACATGACCGAGGATCACCGGCCGCGCCTCCTTGCCGAGCCGCGCCTCCAGCTCCAGCGAGAGCTGCCGGGCGATACCGGCGAACCGCTCGTGGCCGTACATGTCCTTGCCGCCCTCGTCGAAGTCCATGGTGCCGGCCTTCGGCTTGGCCCCCTCCGCCGCGACGACGATCGCGAACCGCTTCCCGGCCGAGAACCGCTCGCCGACCTTCGCGGTCAGCTCGTCGATATCGAAGGGCCGTTCGGGTACGACGATGGCGTGCGCGCCGGCCGCCATCCCGGAGTGCAGCGCGATCCAGCCGGTGTGACGGCCCATGACCTCGACGATCAGTACCCGCTGGTGGGACTCGGCGGTGGTCTTCAGCCGGTCCAGGGCCTCGGTCGCCACCCCGACGGCGGTGTCGAAACCGAAGGTGACGTCGGTGACGGCGATGTCGTTGTCGATGGTCTTCGGCACACCGACTATCGGCAGGCCGTTGTCGGAGAGCAGCCGGGCCGCCTTGAGCGTGCCCTCGCCGCCGATCGGGATGATCGCGTCGAGGCCGAGCTCCTGGACGTGCCCCTTGGCGCGCTCCACACCGTCGCGCAGATGCTCGGGGCGCACCCGGGAGGAGCCGAGGATGGTGCCGCCGCGGGCGAGGATGCCGCTCACCGCGTCGAGGTCGAGCTTGAGGTAGTCGCACTCCAGGAGGCCCCTCCACCCGTCCCGGAAGCCGATGACCTCGTCGCCGTGGTCGACGACGGCGCGGTGCACGACGGACCGGATGACGGCGTTCAGGCCGGGGCAGTCGCCGCCGGACGTGAGGACACCAATGCGCATAGCCCGAAACAACCTTCTCGATGTGGGCCGGGACCGGACCGCGCTGTCCGGCTCGATCCCCGCCACCCTAGCGGTTTCGGGGGGCGGGACCGCACCTGGCGTCCGCCTGCTGGACGACCCCGCTCACCTGTGCGGAGCAGCCGTCAGACGGGCCCGTCCGGGCCCGCCCGGCGGCCGGGGTGTCCCGTGCTCGGGACGCCTCAGGCGGGCTGCTGCGCCGCCGCGATGCGCTCGTCGCGCAGTGCCTCGTACCAGCGGTCGTCGGTCGGCGGCAGCGCGTTGACATCGAGCGCCAGCTTCAGCAGCAGGTCCGCGATCTGGGGGTTGCGGGCCAGCACGGGACCGTGCATGTACGTGCCGAAGACCGTGTCGTTGAACGCGCCCTCCGTGCCGTCCCCCGTGCCGTTGCCGTTGCCGAAACGCACCTGGGCGAACGGGCGCGCCGTGGGACCCAGGTGGGTGACGCCCTGGTGGTTCTCGAACCCGGTCAGCGGGGGCAGACCGAGCTGCGGGTTGATGTCCGCCAGCACATCGCCCACGCACCGGGAGCCCTCACCGCGCACCGAGACCACGTCGAGCAGTCCGAGGCCCGGCTCTCGCTGGCCGAGGTCGTTGATGAACTCGTGGCCGAGGATCTGGTAGCCGGCGCACACCGAGAACACGATCGCGCCGTTCTCCACCGCGCGGTGCAGACCGCCGTCCCGGCGCAGCCGCTCGGCGGCCAGCCGCTGCGGACGGTCCTCGCCGCCGCCGATCAGGTAGATGTCGCCGGAGGTAGGGATCGCCTGGTCGCTGCGCACGTCGAGCCGTGCCACGTCCAGGCCGCGCTGGCGCGCCCGGCGCTCCACGACGAGCACGTTGCCCTGGTCGCCGTACGTGCTGAGCAGGTCCGGGTAGATCCAGACGACCCGCAGCTGGTTGTCGCTCACTTCAAGTCCCCTGAGGTGTCGTGGTCAGTTGCCGACGCGGCGGCGCAGGTCCTGGAACGCGGTGTAGTTGGCGATGACTTCGATCCGGCCGGGCGGGCACAGCTGGACCGCCTGGTCGAGGTTCTCGCAGACCTGGAACTGCTGGTTGGCGACCTCCAGCCGCACGGCCAGGTCCAGCTTGCGGTCGCCGATGACGCAGATCGGGTGGCCGGTGAGCCGCGTGTAGTCCACGTCCCACAGCCAGGAGGTGTCGGTGCCGTCGGCGGAGCGGGCGTTCACCGAGAGGATCACCGGGGTCGGCGGCGGGTCGATCAGCGAGAACGTCTCGAGCCAGCCCGCGGGGTTCTTGGCCAGCAGCAGGCGCAGATCGCGGCCCTCGAACTGCACCACGTCGTAGCGGCCGGCCACGGCCTGCACCTGGTACATGCGCTCCAGGGCGACCTGCGGCGGCACCCCGAACACGGCGGCGACGGCGGCGGAGCTCGCGGCGTTGGCCTTGTTGGCGCGGCCCGGCAGCTGGAGGTGGATCGGCCAGGCGGAACCGTGCGGGTCGAGCACGTGGTCGCCGGAGAGCGCCCAGCTGGGGGTCGGCCGGCGGAAACCGCACTCGCCGCAGAACCAGTCGTCGCCCGGGCGCTGCATCACACCGCCGCACGAGGGGCAGGACCAGGCGTCGTCCTTCCACATCTGGCCGGCGGCGACCCAGATCACGTTGGGGGAGGAGGAGGCGGCCCACACCACCAGCGGGTCGTCGGCGTTGGCGACGACGACGGCCTTGGAGCCGGCCAGGCCCTCGCGCCAGTTCTCCGCGAGCATCCGGGTCTCGGCGGCGCGGTCGAGCTGGTCGCGGGAGAGGTTGAGCAGGGCGATGCACTTCGGGTCGGTGTCCCGGGCGACACCGGCCAGGTACTTCTCGTCGACCTCTATGACGCCGAACTTCGCGTCCGAGCGGCCGGCGAGCGCCGAGGTGATACCGGCCGGCATGTTGGCGCCGAGCGCGTTGGAGACGACCGGTCCCGCGGCCCGCAGCGCCTCCGCGATGAGCCGGGTCGTGGTGGTCTTGCCATTGGTCGCCGAGACCAGGACGCAGTCCAGGTTCTGCGCGAGCCGGGCGAGGAGATCGGGGTCGAGCTTGAGTGCCACCCGGCCGCCGATCACCGAACCGCTGCCGCGCCCGGCGGCGCGGGATGCCGCTGCGACCGCCTTGCCGGCGGTCACGGCCAGCTTGGCCCGCGGCGAGAGCGGGTCCGAGTTGCCTGCCATCAGTTCTCGATCCTCCTTGCGTACGCGCCGCGTCTGTGCCTGACGGCCACGTGGTGAGACCTCAGCCTATCGAGATCCATTCGCACTCCAGAACCGCGGCACCCTCGTGAGACGGGCGCTGCTGGTAGGACCGTACTCTTGCCGCCATGCGACACGGCTCCATCCCCGGCGTCCACGGACGTGTGCGGCCCCTCACCCTGCTCGGCGATCCGGTGCTGCACGCGCCCTGCCGGGAGGTCACCGACTTCGGGCCGGAACTCGGCCGTCTGGTGGAGGACTTGTTCGCGACGATGTACGCGGCGCAGGGCGTGGGCCTGGCCGCCAACCAGGTCGGCGAGCCGCTGCGGGTGTTCGTCTTCGACTGCCCGGACGACGAGGACGTCCGGCACCGGGGCCATGTGGTGAACCCGCGGCTGGTCGAGACGGACGGGGTGGTGCTGCGCGGTCCGGAGGGCTGTCTGTCGCTGCCCGGTCTGGAGGCGGGCACGGAGCGGTACGACCACGCGGTCGTCGAGGGCGTCACGGTGACCGGGGAACCGGTCACCGTCCACGGCACCGGGTTCTTCGCCCGGTGCCTGCAGCACGAGTGCGACCATCTGGAGGGCGGTGTCTACGCCGACCGTCTGACGGGGTGGCGGCGCCGCAGGCTCCTGCGCCGGGCGAGCCGGGCCCCGTGGATGCGGCCCGCCCGGTGACCGGGGGTCTCAGAACCCGGGGCCTCCCGCCTTGTCCCCCGCGGCCGCGAGCCGCCCCCACAGCAGATCCGCCAGGCTGCGTACCAACTCCGCCCGGGAGCAGGGCCGTTCGCCGAGCCACCAGTCACCGGCCGCGTGCATCATGCCGACGATGCCGTGCCCCCAGACCCGGGCCAGCTGCTGGCTGCCCGGCCCGAGGTCCAGCCGGTCCTCGATCACCTGCGCCAGCTCCTCGCCCATCCGCCGCAGCAGCGGCGCCGAGTGCTTGCCGACGTCGAAGCCGTGGTCGCTCTGCGAGCCCTCCGCGGGATGCATCAGGAACCGGTACACCTGGGGGCGCGCCTCGATCGCCGACAGATAGGTGTCCAGCGTGGCCTCGACCCGCTCCCGGCGGTCCGCCGGGGCGTCCAGCGCGGCCCGCAGCGAATCCAGAAGCGCGTCGGTGTGCCGCTTGGCCAGGGCCGCGTAGAGTCCTCCCTTGTCACCGAAGTGCCGGTAGAGGATCGGCTTGGTGATGCCGGCCTCGGCGGCGATCGCGTTCATCGAGGCCCCCGGGCCGTCGCGCAGCACCACTCGGTCGGCGGCCTCGAGCAGCTCGCGTCGGCGTCGGTCGGCCGAACGCTGCTGATCGGTCCGCTGTGTGGTGTCCATGAGCTCTCCCCACCCGTGCTGGTTCGGTAACGCCTGCGCAAACTAACACTGACGGATCCGCAGGCATCGAACGGGATACGGACCGTCCTGAGGAGTTGACTTTTCCTACCCGTCAGTAACAGACTCCTGTTACCGCAAGTAACATGCACGTGCGCCGCTGGAGGGGTCATGGCCGAGTTCACCATGGAGCTCAACGACGAACAGAAGGAGGTCCGCGACTGGCTGCACGGCTTCGCCGCCGATGTCATCCGCCCCGCGGCCGCCGAATGGGACGAGCGTGAGGAGACTCCCTGGCCGGTCATCCAGGAGGCCGCCAAGGTCGGCATCTACTCCCTGGACTTCTACGCCCAGCAGTACTTCGACGCAAGCGGCCTGGGCATTCCGATGGCCATGGAGGAGCTGTTCTGGGGCGACGCGGGCATCGCCCTGTCGATCGTCGGCACCGGCCTCGCCGCCGTGGGCGTCCTCGCCAACGGCACCGAGGAGCAGATCGGCACCTGGATCCCCCAGATGTACGGCGACGTCAACGATGTCAAGGTCGCCGCCTTCTGCTCCTCCGAACCCGATGCCGGCTCCGATGTGGCCTCCATGCGCACCCGCGCGGTGTACGACGAGGCCAAGGACGAGTGGGTCATCAACGGCACCAAGACCTGGGCGACCAACGGCGGCATCGCCAACGTCCACGTGGTGGTGGCGGTCGTCGACCCGGAGCTCGGCTCCAAGGGCCACGCCTCCTTCATCATCCCGCCGGGCACCCCCGGCTGCTCCCAGGGCCAGAAGTTCAAGAAGCACGGCATCCGCGCCTCGCACACCGCCGAGGTCATCCTCGACAACGTGCGCGTCCCCGGCTCCTGCCTGCTCGGCGGCAAGGAGAAGCTGGACGAGCGCCTCGCACGCGCCCGCGAGAAGGCGAAGCAGGGGGGTGAGCGCGTGAAGAACGCCGCGATGGCCACCTTCGAGGCATCCCGCCCTGCCGTCGGCGCCATGGCGGTCGGCACCGCCCGCGCGGCGTACGAGGTCGCCCTGGACTACGCCACCACCCGTGAGCAGTTCGGCCGCCCGATCATCGACAACCAGGGCGTCGCCTTCCAGCTCGCGGACATGCGCACCCAGATCGACGCCGCCCGTCTCCTCGTGTGGCGCGCCTCCTGGATGGCGATCAACGGGAAACCGTTCACGGCGGCCGAGGGCTCCATGTCCAAGCTGTTCGCCAGCGAGACGGCCAAGAAGGTCACCGCCCAGGCGATCCAGATCCTCGGCGGCAACGGCTACACCCGCGAGTACCCGGTCGAGCGGATGCACCGCGACGCCGCCATCTACACGATCTTCGAGGGGACGAGCGAGATCCAGCGCCTGGTGATCGCCCGAACCCTGTCGGGCCTGCCGATCCGCTGAGCCGGCCCCCATGGACAACCCGGCGGCGCGCGGCGCCGCCGGGTTACCTGTGCCCCGGCTCCGGGGAAACGTGAACGCCCGCTTGCTCCGGACCTACGAGGCGAGCTTCTGGTCAACGTTGGGAAGCACACTCAGGGGCGCGGGGAACTGCGCGACAAGCTCCCACTGCCCGCACCCGGCACTGAACCCGCGCAGCTACGGCGCACCCCCACTGCTGTGGGCAATGCACGCCACGTCGATCCGATCGGCAAGCTTCGCCAGCTCGATCGTCAGCGCAGCGACCGTGTCCTCGTCGAGCCCGTCCTCCCCCGCCTCGACCAGCCGGACCCACCGCCCACCCACCGTACGCAGCAGCTTGCTGACGTCGGCGGCGGCAACCTGCAGGGTCCCGCGGTCGTCGACGATCAGCGGAAGAGTCACTTCGCGGTTCACAGTCGGGATCGTAGCCGCGCGGGCATCACGCACCCTGCCAAACCGTGGTGATGTTGCAGAACTCCCGGATTCCGTGCCCGGACAGCTCACGCCCGTACCCCGACCGCTTCACCCCGCCGAACGGGAACGCCGGATGGGACGCCGTCATGCCGTTCACATACACACTGCCGGCCTCCAGATCCCGTACGAACCGGTCGACCTCGGCCTCGTCGCGGGTCCAGACGTTGGAACTCAGCCCGAAGTCGGTGTCGTTGGCGATCAGCACCGCCTCGTCGATGTCCGCCGCGCGATACAGCGTGGCGACCGGGCCGAAGGCCTCCTCCCGGTGGATGCGCATCTCCCGGCCGATCCCGGCCAGCACGGTCGGCGGATAGAACCAGCCGGGCCCCTCGGGACGCTCGCCGCCGCACAGCACGGTGGCGCCGGCCCTTACGGCGTCGTCGACCAACTCCTCCAGATCCTTGCGGCCCTTTTCGCTGGAGAGCGGGCCCATGTCCGTCTCCTCGTCCATCGGGTCGCCGATCTTCAGTGCCTTCATGCCGGCCGTGAAACGCTCCGTGAACGCGTCGTAGACGTCCGTGTGCACGATGAACCGTTTCGCGGCGATGCAGGACTGCCCCGCGTTCTGCGTCCGCGCGGTCACCGCCACCTCGGCGGCCCGGTCCAGATCCGCGGAGGGCATCACCACGTACGGGTCGCTGCCGCCCAACTCCAGCACCGTCTTCTTGATCATCTCCCCGGCGGTGGAGGCGACCGCGCGGCCCGCGGGCTCGCTCCCGGTCAGGGTGGCCGCCTTCACCCGCTCGTCCCGCAGGATGTCGTCGACCGCGGCCGAGCCGATGAGCAGCGTCTGGAAGCAGCCCTCGCTGAAGCCCGCGCGGTGGAACAGATCCTCCAGATACAGGGCGGTCTGCGGCACGTTCGAGGCGTGTTTGAGCAGGCCCACGTTGCCCGCCATCAGCGCGGGCGCGGCGAACCGCACCACCTGCCACAGCGGGAAGTTCCACGGCATCACGGCGAGCACCGGACCCAGCGGCCGGTAGCGCACCAGGACCCGGGAGGCCCCGGAGTCCTTCACATCGGCGGCGTCGGGTTCCTCGTCGGCGAGGAGTTCCGCCGCGTGATCGGCGAACCAGCGCATCGCCTTGGCGCACTTCGCGGCCTCCGCGCGGGCCTGCTTGACCGGCTTGCCCATCTCCGTGGTGATCACCCGGCCGATGGCCTCCTGGTCCTCGTCGAGGATCTCGGCGGCCTGGTGCATCAGACGGGCACGCTCCTCGAAGCTCGTCGTCCGGTACGTCCGGAACGTGGCCTCCGCGAGCTGGAGCCGGTGCCCGATCTCCTCCTCGTCCATGGGGTGGTACGTCTTGACGGTCTCGCCGGTCGCCGGATTCACCGTGGCGATGTGCATCGCTGACCTCCCTGGGGACGGGCCCTGCCTTTTGACCCTCCCGCGCGGCGGTGGGCGGCGCAACGCGGGAAGCTTCCTCAGGGCGAGTGCTCCGCCAAGCGGTCGAGAAACGCGGCCTGCGCGGGGACGATCACTTCCCGGGCCCGGTCCAGGGGGAACCACGCGACCCGGTCCAGCTCCGGGAACTCCTGGATCCGCCCCGACTTCGGCGGCCACTCCATCTCGAACGTGCCGGGGTCCACCGTCTCCGGGTCCAAATCGGCCTCGACCGCCCAGGCCGTCACGGTCTTCCCACCCGTCTGCCGCACCTCTCCGAGCGGTACGGCCTCCCCGTCGGGTGGCGGCAGCCCCAGCTCCTCCTCGAACTCGCGGCGCGCCGCCTCCCAGGCCGGCTCCTCGGGGCCGTACTCGCCCTTCGGCACGGTCCAGGCCCCGGTGTCCCGGTTGCGGAAGAACGGGCCGCCCATATGACCGAGCAAGACCTCAAGACCCTGAGGGGTGTGCCGGTACAACAGCAGGCCGGCGCTCCGGGAGCCCGTCACGGCCGTACCCCTGGGTGCGCGGCGAGCAGGGCCTCCACGGTGTCCGCCTCCTCGGGGCGCTTGTCCTCGCGGTAACGGAGCACGCGGGCGAAGCGGAGGGTGACGCCGGCCGGGTAGCGGGTGGAGCGCTGCAGGCCGTCGTAGGCGATCTCCACGACGAGCTCGGGGCGCACCGTGACGACGTGTCGGCTCTCCTCGACCGCCAGCTCCCGCAGCCGCTCGGTCTGCCACTCCAGCATCGTGTCGGTCATGCCCTTGAAGGTCTTGCCGAGCATGGCGAAACCGCCGTCGGCGGTACGCGCGCCCAGGTGCAGATTGGAGAGCTTGCCGGTACGGCGGCCGTGGCCCCACTCGGCGGCCAGCACCACCAGGTCGAGGGTGTGCACGGGCTTGACCTTCAGCCAGGAGGCGCCTCGCCGGCCCGCGCTGTAGGGAGCGTCCAGGCCCTTGGCCACGACGCCCTCGTGGCCGCGCTCGAGCGTCTCGGCCAGGAACCGCTCCGCCGCGTCCTCGTCCCCGGGACCGGACACCACGGTGCGCCGTACTCGCATCGGTTCCGGGACCAGCCGGGCCAGTTCCGCGTGCCGCTCGGAGAACGGCAGGTCCAGCAGGTCGCGGCCGTCGACGGACAGTGCGTCGAAGAAGACGGGGGAGACGGGCACCTCCCGGGCGGCCGTGGCGACGTCCACCCGGGAGCCGACCCGTCCGGCGGTCTCTTGGAACGAGCGGGGGCGGCCGTCGTCGCCGAAGGAGATGACCTCCCCGTCCAGGATGAACCGCTCGCCCCGCAACTCCCGGGCCGCCGCCGTCACTTCCGGCACCCGGTCGGTGATGTCGTCGAGGGTGCGGGTGTGCACGCGCACGGTGTCGCCGTCACGGTGGACCTGGACGCGGATGCCGTCGAGCTTCTCCTCGACCGCGCAGGCCCCCAGCTTCCCGACCGCCTCGGCGACCGAGGACGCGCTGTGCGCCAGCATCGGCAGCACCGGGCGCCCGACGGTGAGCCGGAACCGCTCCAGCGCCCCGGGGCCGTCCGCGAGCAGCGCCTCGGCCACCGACTGGAGGGAACCGGCCAGCATCACCGCCCGCCGCACTTCGGCCGGCGCAGCCCCCGTCGCCTGCGCCAGCCCCTCGACCGCGACCGCGTCCAGGGCCCCCTGGCGGACCTCGCCGGTGAGCAGACCGAACAGGAACCGCTGCTCGTCCTCGGTGGACGCGCCGAGCAACTCACCCACCAGCCGCGCCCGCTCGGCCTGGGAGCCCGGACCGGACACCTTGCCCAGCGAGGTGAGCAGGGCGTCCACCTCGCGCACCGTCAGGGACGGCTCGGAGGCGGGCGCGACCGGACGGCTCAGCACCTTCCAGCCGACGCCGATGCGCCCCTGCGGCAGCCGGCCCGCCAGATACGGGATGACGACCGGCACGTCCTCCGCCTCCGCCTCCCGGAACAGCTCGGCGAGCAGAGCGATCTTCCGGGACCGCGCCGAGGTGGCGGCGACCTCCTGGGACACACGGGCCAGCCGGGAGAGCAGCATGCAGCCATGGTGCTACGGAGCCGGACGCTCCACACCCCGGCCGTCCGGTGCCTGTGCGCCCACCGCGGCGTCCAGGCGGCTCATCAGCAGGTCGCCGACGATCGCGGCCGCCGCGCGGTAGCCGCCGCTCGCCGCGTGCACGACCTGCTCGGCGAAACCGATCGCGTTGCCCGCGGCCCAGACCCCGGGCACCGTGGTCAGACCGGTCGGGTCGACGACCGGATACGCGCCGAACGGTGTCTCGTCCATCTCGGCGCCCAGCCTCTCCAGCAGGCCCGTCCGCGGCAGCGGGCGCGGGGCGACGAACAGCACCGAGCGGGCGTGCGTGGTGCCGTCGGCCAGCCGCACCCCGGCGAGCCGGCCGTCCTCGACCACCAGCTCCGCCACCTCACCGGGCACCACATCGACCCCGGCGGCGGCCAGCCGGCGCAGGTCCTCGTCGGTCAGCTCCTCCTCGGCGACCCGGTGCGGGAAGAAGGTGACGTCCTTGGACCACTGGGACACCATCAGCGCCTGGTGCACGCTCATCGCACTCCACGCGAGCACCGCGAAGGGCTGGTCGCGCACCTCCCAGCCGTGGCAGAACGGGCAGTGCAGTACGTCCTGCCCGAAGCGCTCGGCGACCCCGGGGACGTCCGGCAGTTCGTCCTTCAGTCCGGTGGCGACGATCAGCCGCCGGGCCCGCACGACCCCTCCCGCCTCGAGTACGACGGTGAAGTCCTCGCCCCTGGTGACGTCCGTGACCCGGTCCCGGACCAGCTCGACGCCGTAGCGCGCGATCTCCTCCCGGCCCTGCGCCAGGAACTCGGCCGGTGACATTCCGTCCCGGGACAGATAACCGTGCATGTGCGCCGAGGGCGCGTTGCGCGGCTCGCCCGCGTCGACCACCAGGGTGCGTTGCCGGGCCCGGCCCAGCACCAGCGCGGCGGACAGTCCGGCCACCCCGCCGCCGACGACCACCACGTCGTGGAGCTCGTTGCGGTCCGTCTCGTTCATCGTGACCACCTCCTGGGACGACGGTCGCCCGGCCACTGCCGCATTGACAAACACCTTTGCCGATTCTGCAATGGTGCTGTGACGACCGACGACGTTCTCGCGGATGTGGGACCCAGGCTGCGACGGATCCGGAAGGAGCGCGAGGTGACGCTCGCGGTGCTGTCGGAGGCGACCGGCATATCCGTCAGCACCCTCTCGCGGCTGGAGTCCGGGCTGCGCAAACCCAGCCTCGAACTGCTGCTGCCCATCGCCCAGGCCCACCAGGTGGGGCTGGACGAACTGGTCGGTGCCCCGCCGGTCGGCGATCCGCGCATCCGCGCATCCGAGCCGATCCGGCGTTACGGCCGCACCCACTGGCCGCTCACCCGCCAGCCCGGCGGGCTCCAGGCGTACAAGGTGCTCGAACCGAAGCGGAGGCTCGAACCCGAACCGCGCACCCACGAGGGCTACGAGTGGCTGTATGTGCTGTCCGGCAGGCTGCGGCTGGTGCTCGGCGAGCATGACGTGGTGCTGGTGGCGGGGGAGGCGGCCGAGTTCGACACGCGCGTGCCGCACTGGTTCGGGTCGACGGGCGAAGGGCCCGTGGAGTTCCTCAGCCTGTTCGGTCCCCAGGGGGAGCGGATGCATGTGCGGGCACGTCCACGGCGGGGCTGACAGCGGCGTCCGGCGGATGTGAGGGACAAGACTGTTCCCCGATGGGCAAGCGACCGCTTAGTATGCGGTGGACCGGTCAGGCGAACCCGACGTTCACAGTCCCGTGGAGGCCCCGCATGCAGGCATGGCAAGTGCACGAGCTCGGCGAGCCGGGCGAGGTGATGCGCCTCGCGGAGACCGAGCGCCCGGCGCCCGCCGGGGGACAGGTCCTGCTGAAGGTGCGCGCCGCCAACATCAACTTCCCGGACGCCCTGATGTGCCGGGGCCAGTACCAGGTGAGGCCCCCGCTGCCGTTCACCCCCGGCGTGGAGATCTGCGGCGAGACCGAGGACGGGCGCCGGGTGATCGCCAACCCCGCGCTGCCGTACGGCGGCTTCGCCGAGTACGCCGTCGCCGACGCCGCCGCCCTGCTGCCCGCCCCGGACGCGCTGGACGACGCCCAGGCCGCGGCCCTGCACATCGGCTACCAGACGGGCTGGTTCGCCCTGCACCGGCGGGCCCGCCTGGAGGCCGGCGAGACCCTGCTCGTCCACGCCGCCGCGGGCGGCGTCGGCAGTGCCGCCGTACAGCTCGGCAAGGCGGCGGGCGCCACCGTGATCGGCGTGGTCGGCGGCGCCGCGAAGGCGGCCGTCGCCCGCGAACTGGGCTGCGACACGGTGATCGACCGGCGCGAACAGGACGTCGTCGCCGCGGTCAAGGAGGCCACCGGCGGACGCGGCGCGGACGTGGTCTTCGACCCGGTGGGCGGCGACGCCTACGCCCAGTCCGCCAAGACCGTCGCCTTCGAGGGCCGTATCGTCGTCGTCGGCTTCGCGAGCGGATTCATCCCCAGCCCCGCGCTGAACCACGCCCTGATCAAGAACTACGCGATCCTCGGCCTGCACTGGGGCCTGTACAACACCAAGAACCCCAAGCTGGTCCAGCACTGCCACGAGCAGCTCACCGACCTCGCCGCTCGGGGCGCCGTCAAGCCGCTGGTGAGCGAGCGCGTCCCGCTCGCGGGGGCCGCCGACGCCGTGCAGCGGGTCGCCGACGGTCTCACCACCGGGCGGGTCGCCGTGCTGCCCTCGCAGAACGGAGCCGCCGCATGACCGACGCCGCCGAACTGCGCCGCCGCACCCAAGAGCTGCTGGCCTCCCACCCGCCCGCGGACACCGATCGCCTCGCGTTCCTCCGCGCCCGCTTCGACGCCGGCCTCGCCTGGGTGCACTTCCCCGAAGGGCTCGGCGGACTCGGCCTTCCGCGTTCCCTCCAGCCCGTCGTCGACGCCGAACTGGAGGCCGCCGGAGCCCCCGGCAACGACCCGCGCCGCATCGGCATCGGTCTGGGTATGGCCGCGCCGACCATCCTCCAGTACGGCACCGAGGAACAGAAGGCCCGCTTCCTGAGGCCCCTGTGGACCGGCGAGGAGGTCTGGTGCCAGCTCTTCAGCGAGCCCGGCGCCGGCTCCGACCTGGCCGCGCTCGGCACCCGCGCCGTCCGTGAAGGCGACGACTGGGTGGTCGACGGGCAGAAGGTGTGGACGTCCAGCGCCCACCTCGCCCGCTGGGCCATCCTCATCGCCCGCACCGACCCGGACGTGCCCAAGCACCGCGGCATCACCTACTTCGTCTGCGACATGACCGACCCCGGCGTCGAGGTCCGGCCACTGCGCCAGATCACCGGCGAGGCCGAGTTCAACGAGGTGTTCCTCACCGGCGTACGGATCCCCGACGCCCACCGCCTGGGCGGGACCGGTGACGGCTGGCGGGTCGCGCAGACCACCCTCAACAACGAGCGCGTCGCCATCGGCGGTATGCGGCTGCCCCGCGAGGGCGGCATGATCGGCCCGGTCGCGAAGACCTGGCGCGAACGCCCCGGACTGCGCACCCACGACCTGCACCAGCGGCTGCTGAAACTCTGGGTCGACGCCGAGGTCGCCCGGCTCACCGGCGAACGCCTGCGCCAGCAGCTCGTCGCCGGACAGCCCGGCCCCGAGGGCGCCGGCATGAAACTCGCCTTCGCCCGCCTCAACCAGGAGATCAGCGGCCTGGAGGTGGAACTGCGCGGCGAGGAGGGCCTGCTGTACGACGACTGGACCATGCGCCGTCCCGAACTGGTCGACTTCACCGGACGCGACGCCGGCTACCGGTACCTCCGCTCCAAGGGCAACAGTATCGAGGGCGGGACCAGCGAGGTCCTGCTGAACATCGTCGCCGAGCGCGTCCTCGGCCTCCCGGCCGAGCCGCGCACCGACAAGGACGTCGCATGGAAGGACCTGGCCCGATGAGCACACAGCCGGACCTGCTGTACTCGGAGGAGGAACAGGCGCTGCGCGCCGCCGTCCGGGACCTGCTCACCGACCACTGCGACGCGGCGGGTGTGATCGCCCGCTGCGAGTCCGACGCCCCGCACGACCTGTCCCTGTGGAAGGCGCTCACCGACGGCATGGGCCTCGCCGGCCTGCTGGTGCCCGAGGACAGGGGCGGTCAGGGCGCCACCCACCGGGAAGCCGCGGTGGTCCTGGAGGAGCTGGGGCGCGCGGTCGCTCCTGTGCCGTATCTGACCAGCGCCGTGGTCGCCACCGAGGCGCTGCTCGCCTGCGAGGCGGCGGACGACCTCCTCGCCGGCCTGGCGACCGGGCGGCGGATCGGCTCCCTCGCCGTGGGGCTGCACGTGGCTCCCGGCGCCGCGTTCCCCACCGTACGGCTCGACAGCGGCGCCCTGCACGGGGAGCTGACCGGCATCGCGGACGCCGCGGTCGCCGACGTACTGCTCGTGCCGGCGGACGACGGCGGGCTGTACGCGGTGGAGGCCGACACCGACACCGACACCGACATCGTCACCGTCACTCCGCAGACGTCCCTGGACCTCACCCGGCCCCTCGCCCGGATCGCCCTCCACGGCGCCCCGGGACGCCGCCTCGGCGACGCGGAACCCGCCGTACGCCGCGCCCTGCGGGCCGGAGCCGGACTGCTCGCCTCGGAGCAACTCGGCCTCGCCGACTGGTCGCTGACCGAGACCGTCCGGTATCTGAAGGACCGTAAGCAGTTCAACCGGCCCGTCGGCGGCTTCCAGGCGCTCAAGCACCGGCTTGCCCAGCTGTGGCTGGAGGTGGTCAGCCTCCGCGCGGCCGCACGCAACGCCGCCGACGCCCTGGCCACCGATGAGGACGCCGGCATGGCGGTCGCCGTTGCCCAGGCCTACGCCGCGCCCGTCGCGGTCCGTGCCGCCGAGGAGGCACTGCAACTGCACGCCGGCATCGGCATGACCTGGGAACACCCGGTGCACCTCTACCTCAAGCGGGCCAAGGCGGACTCGATCGCCTACGGCACCGCGGGCGCCCACCGCGAGGCGCTCGCCGAACTGGTCGACCTGAGAGCACCCTGACCGGCCGGACCAGGGAAGCCCGCCCCTCAGGGGGCGGGCTTCTTCGCGCGCTCCCGGTCCGGAGAAGTGAACGCCCGACGGCGGATCGGCCAACTCAGCGCACGGCACTGCTCCTTGGGCACCGCGGGACCTCATACTCGCTGGGACCCCGTACGGCACTTCCAGGGAGGCAGGCATGGCCCTCACCACCCGTCGCAGAGCCCTCACCACCCTCGGCGCCGCCCTCGCCGGTTCGGCAGCGCTGCACGCGACCCAGGCACTGGCCGGCGAACAGCAGCACCGTCAGCGCCCGTTGTGGCGCGCCCACGCCCACAACGACTACGAGCACCCCCGTCCCCTGCTCGACGCCCTGGACCACCGCTTCGGCAGCGTCGAGGCGGACATCTTCCTGGTCGGCGGCCAACTCCAGGTCGCCCACGACCCCGAGGACCTCGACCCTTCCCGCACCCTCGAATCCCTGTACCTCGATCCGCTCGCCGCCCGGGTCCGCGCGAACCGCGGCTCGGTGTACCGCGGGCACCGCGGAGCGCTCCAACTGCTGGTCGACATCAAGACCGAGGGCGCGTCCACCTACCTGGAACTCGACCGCCGACTGCGCCGTTACCGGCACCTGTTCACCACCTACGTGCACGGCAGGGTGATCCCCGGACCGGTCACCGCCGTCATCTCCGGCGACCGCGCAGCCCGCGCGCCCATGGAGGCCCAACGGGTCCGCCGCGCCTTCTACGACGGCCGCCTCACCGACCTCGGGGGCCCCGCCCGGGCCTCGTTCGTCCCGCTGATCAGCGACAACTGGACGCTCAACTTCACCTGGCAGGGCGTCGGTCCCTTCCCGGACGCCGAACGCCGGAAACTGCGCGGCATCGTGAGCACCGCACACGCGCGCGGCCAGCGGGTGCGCTTCTGGGCCACCCCGGACCTGCCGGGCCCCGCGCGGGACGCGCTGTGGGGCGAACTGGTCGCGGCGGACGTCGACCACCTCAACACCGACGACCTCGCGGGGCTCGAATCCTTCCTGGACTCCCACCGGAGGGCGTGACACCACACGTTCGGAGGACACGCCGACAGCCCGGACGAACCCTCCGCTACGCCACACTTGCGGCCGAACGCCGCTCATCGGATGTGGCGGAGGAGGTTGACGATGGCTGTTTCCATCTCTGTGGTGCTGCTGCTCTCGGTACTGGCGGTGATCTTCCTGCGCAACAGCGGGCTGAAGATCTCCCACGCGCTGGTCTGTCTGCTGCTCGGCTTCTATCTGGCCAGCACGAGCATCGCACCCACGATCCACAGCGGCCTCACGGCGACCGCCGAGATCGTCGGCACTCTGCGGCCGTGAGGCCGCACAGCGACCCGGCTCAGCGGCCGGCCGGCCCCTGCGTCGCGCGCGGCAGCACGGTGACGCGGCGGTAGGTGCACCTCGCCGGTTCCGGCAGCGCGGACGGAGGCCGGTTCTGGTGTGCCTTGAGGGCGACGCTCACCGGACTCAACAGGCGGACGGACGGGTCAGACCCGCTCGGCCACGGCCGCCGGGTCGTCCAGCACCCCCCGGACCACCGAGTGCGCCGCGCCCAGCAGCGGGCCGTCGGGGCCCAGCGCCGACACGGAGACCGGGCAGGCCGGCCCCGCGGTACGCCGGGCCAGTTCCGACCGCAGAGAGGGCAGCAGCCAGGGAGCGAGCCCGGACAGGGCGCCGCCCAGCACCACGTTCTCCGGGTCCAGCAGATTCACGGCGCCGGTCAGGGCGATGCCGAGCGCCGTTCCCGCGTCGTACAGGGCACGCCGTACCTCCGCGTCGCCCTGCTCGGCGCGGCCCGCGAGGAGACCGACCCGGTCCTCGCCCGGCTCCAGCCCGGCCGCGCGCAGCACCGCCTCCTCACCGGCGTACTGCTCCAGGCAGCCGCGTCCGCCGCAGGCGCACGCCGGCCCGTCGGGCCACACCGGTACATGGCCCAGCTCACCCGCGAAGCCGCGGTTGCCGTGCAGCAGCCGCCCGTCCACGACGACCGCGGCGCCGATGCCGATCTCGGCGGACACATGGAGGAAGTCGCGCGGAGCGCCCTCGCCGAGCCACAGTTCGGCCAGGGCGCCGAAGTTGGCCTCGTTGGCCACGGTCAGCGGCAACGTCGCGGGCAGCAGGTCGCCGAGGTCCGTGTCGACCCAGCCGAGGTTCGGGGCGCGTACGACGGTGCGGGCGTCGCGGGCCACCAGACCCGGTACGGCGACGGCGAGCCCCGCCGGCCACAGGCCCTCGCCCTCCGCCTCGGCGACCACCCGGTGGATCAGCTCGGTGAGGTCCCCGAGCACCGGCTCGGCGGGCCGGTCACGGTTCGGGACGTGCCGTACCGCGCGCGCCCGGACCCGGCCGCGCAGGTCGACCGCGCAGACCGCGAGGTGGTCGACGCCGACCTCGGCGCCGATCCCCGCGGGACCGTGTCCGCTCACGGCCAGCGCAGAACCGGGACGGCCCACGCGTCCGGGCCGTTCGGGGCCCAGTTCCTCCAGCAGGCCCGAGCGGATCAGCTCGTCGACCAGCGTGGACACCGCCGCACGGGTCAGGCCGATGCGGGAGGCGACGGCGGCGCGGGACAGCGGCCCCTCGGCGCCGACGGTGTGCATCACCCGCGAGAGGTTGCGGCGACGCATGCCCTGCTGGGTGTCGGGCAGTGCGCGCCCCGGGCCGGCTGGGCGGGTCCTGTGCGGTGGTGCGCTCATTGCCTCTGTCATTCCTCGGTTCTTCGCCCACACAGCCGGCCGGACGTTTGGTGCGCCTCACCGGGAGCTGCTCACCGGCAGGACCGTGCCGCCTTCCGCCGTCAGTCGGTGTCCGTGCCGCGTTCCAGCAGCGGGGCCGCGTCGGAGAGTACCCCGGCCAGCCTGGACAGGGTCTCCTCATCGCGCTCCACCGCGTCCAGCACCGGGCCCGCCGCCGTGTTCCAGCGCCGGGCGACCGCCGCCGGGTCCTCCCCGGTGAGCAGCCCCGCCGCCTGTGCCGCGGCACCCAGCGCGACGAGTTCCTTCGCCTCGGGCACCTGCACGGGCCGCCCCGACAGCCGCCGTACGGTCTGCTGCCAGGCCGTGCCCCGGGCGCCGCCGCCGATCAGGAGCAGGGGCTCCGACGGGTCGGCGTCGTCGTCGAGGACGAGACCGAGGGCGGCCAGTAGGGAGTACACGGCGCCGTCGTAGGCGGCCTGGAGGAGCTGGCCGCCGGTGGTGTCGTGGCGCAGCCCGTGCAGCAGGCCGGAGGAGTGGGGGAGGTTCGGGGTGCGCTCGCCGTCCAGGAACGGCAGCAGTGTGACACCGCGTCCGGGTTCGACGGCCTCGCGGTCCAGGCCCAGCAGGGTCGCGACCCGGTCCACGGCGAGCGTGCAGTTGAGGGTGCAGGCCAGCGGCAGCCAGTCGCCGTGCGCGTCGGCGAAGCCCGCGACCGTGCCGGTCGGGTCGGCCGGCCGGTGCCGCGACACGGCGTACACGGTGCCCGATGTGCCGAGGCTCATCACCGGCGTGCCGGGACGCAGCCCCAGGCCCAGCGCGGCGGCGGCGTTGTCACCGGTGCCGCATGCCACCAGGGTGCCCTTGGAGAACGGCAGGTCGTGGCTGTGGCGCACGGTCCCGGCCACCTCACCGGGCCGCACCATCCGGGGCAGCAGCGCCGGGTCGAGGCCCACGTGCGCCAGGATCTCCCCGTCGTACGTCTCCGTCCCGGAGGCCCACCATCCGGTGCCCGAGGTGTCGCCGCGGTCGGTGGTGCCCTCGCCGGTGAGCCGCTCGGTGAGGTAGTCGTGGGGCAGCCGCACGGCCCGGGTGGCCCGCACCGCGTCCGGCTCGTGCTCCGCCAGCCACGCCCACTTGGTCACCGTGAAGGAGGCGGTGGGCACGCTTCCGGTGCGCTCGGCCCAGAATTTCGCGCCGCCCAGCTCCTCGATCAGCCGACGGCTCTGCGGCGCGGAACGCAGGTCGTTCCACAGCAGCGCCGGACGGACCGGCTCACCGTGTCCGTCCAGGGTGACGAGGCCGTGCTGCTGTCCGCCGATCGACACCGCGGCGGCCTCGTGCGCCGGCTCCCCGCACTGGCGCAGCGCCTCGGTCAGGGCCTCCCACCACTGGCGCGGGTCGCTCTCCCGGCCCGCGCCCGAGGTCACCGTGTGCGGGGCCTGGCCGCTCGCGACGACCCTGCCGGTCGCCGCGTCGACGACCAGTGCCTTGGTGGACTGGGTCGATGTGTCCACGCCGACGACGAGCGGACCCTCGGCTGCTGACATCGGTCTCTCCCTCTTCCGCACCCGTCGGGGTGTGTCTCTTCCCAGAAATGTTCCTGCATACTAATTTGTAAATCGCCATGACGAAATGGTCTCAGCGAGCGAGGAGCCGCGGCATGAACTACCAGCCCACCCCCGAGGACAAGTTCACGTTCGGACTGTGGACCGTCGGCTGGCAGGGACGGGACCCCTTCGGTGACGCCACGCGGCGCGCCCTCGACCCGGTCGAGTCCGTTCGGCGCCTCGCCGAGCTGGGCGCTCACGGCGTGACCTTCCACGACGACGACCTCATCCCCTTCGGCTCGAGCGACAGCGAGCGCGAGGAGCACATCAAGCGGTTCCGGCAGGCGCTGGACGACACCGGCATGAAGGTGCCGATGGCCACCACCAACCTGTTCACCCACCCGGTGTTCAAGGACGGCGGCTTCACCGCCAACGACCGCGACGTGCGCCGCCACGCGCTGCGCAAGACCATGCGCAACATCGACCTCGCGGCCGAGCTCGGCGCGCAGACCTACGTTGCCTGGGGCGGCCGGGAGGGCGCCGAGTCCGGCGCCGCCAAGGACGTCCGGGTGGCCCTGGACCGGATGAAGGAGGCCTTCGACCTGCTCGGCGAGTACGTCACCGGGCAGGGTTACGACATCCGCTTCGCCATCGAGCCCAAGCCGAACGAGCCGCGCGGCGACATCCTGCTGCCCACCATCGGCCACGCCCTGGCGTTCATCGAGCGCCTGGAGCGCCCGGAGCTGTACGGCGTCAACCCCGAGGTCGGGCACGAGCAGATGGCCGGGCTCAACTTCCCGCACGGCATCGCCCAGGCGCTGTGGGCGGGCAAGCTGTTCCACATCGACCTCAACGGCCAGTCCGGGATCAAGTACGACCAGGATCTTCGCTTCGGCGCCGGCGACCTGCGCGCGGCGTTCTGGCTGGTGGATCTGCTGGAGTCGGCCGGGTACGAGGGCCCGCGGCACTTCGACTTCAAGCCGCCGCGGACCGAGGACCTCGACGGCGTGTGGGCCTCGGCGGCCGGCTGCATGCGCAACTACCTGATCCTCAAGGAGCGCGCGGCGGCCTTCCGGGCGGACCCGGAGGTGCAGGAGGCGCTGCGCGCCGCCCGTCTGGACGAGCTGGCCCAGCCGACGGCGGCCGACGGCCTCCAGGCCCTGCTCGACGACCGGTCCGCCTTCGAGGACTTCGACCCCGACGCCGCCGCCGCGCGGGGCATGGCCTTCGAGCGCCTCGACCAGCTGGCGATGGACCACCTGCTGGCCGCCCGGGGCTGAACCCCTCGCGCGGGGCGCGACCGTTCCGACGCTGTCGGGAGGCGGCCGCGCCCCCGCCTGTGCGCGCGGGACGCAGTCGTGTGCGGGCGGGGCTGCCACTCCCTCCGTACAGGGAAGTGGGCGACCGCGAGCTGGGTGAAGGGGGCGGGGCGACTGCCGAGGGCGGCGCGTGGACGGTGGGCGCACGCTCGTGCGGGGTGAACGTGCGGGCGCACGCGTCGTACAGGGCGAACGTGCGGACAGACGCGTTTTGCACGACGAACGTGCGAGTGCACGGCGGTGCGGAAGCACGCGTTGTGCACGCGAATGTGCGCAAGCACGCGTTGTACACGGCGAAGGGGCACGGACGCACGCCCCGTGCTCGGCCAGGTGCGGGCGCACGGCGGTGCGGAGTGCGCGCCCGGACGCTTCGGCCTGTACGGGTGGGCCTGGCGTGCGTGCGCCCGTGCACGGCGAAGGTGGGTGCGCACGGCGGTGCGGAGAGTGCGTCCGGACGCTTCGGCCTGTACGGGCGCGCCTGGCGTGCGTGCGCCCGTGCACGGCGAAGGTGCGGGCGCACGCCCCGTGCACTGCGGTGCGGATCGCGCGTCCGGACGTTCCGGCCCGTACGGGCGCGCCCGCCGTGCCTGCCCGAGCCCTCGTACGCCGGTGCCGCACGCCGCGTGCTCCCGGGCGCGGTGCACGTCGGCCCGGGGCGCGTGCCCTCGCCGGCTGCTGACTTCCGCGCGTCGCCCTCGCGCGGGCACCGTGTCCGCGGGGACCATGGTGCCCATGGCCACGCCACCCGTACCGCCTCAGCAGCCGCCCGGCCCGCCGGACGACACGCCGCCCCCGGGCGGCGGCTTCGGACCGCCGTCGTACGGGGGCGCGCCGCCTCCGCCGCCCGGGGATCATGGCGGCGGCCCGGACCGGGGCCCCGGTGGCCGCAGACTTCTGCTGGTGGTGCTCGCCGTGGTCGTGGCCGTCGTGGCTGTCGCCCTGATCGTGTTCTTGGCCTCGGGGGACGACGACCCGGACGGCGAGCCCGCCGAGACCGGAACGGAGACCGACGGTTTCCCCACCGAACTGCCCTCCGCCATCCCCAGCGGGCTGCTGCCCTCCGGCTTCCCGACCGAGCTGCCCTCCGACTTCCCCACCGAGCTGCCCTCGGGTTTTCCCACCGAGCTGCCGAGCGGGCTGCCCACCAGCCTTCCGAGCGGTCTGGAATCGCTTCTCCCGTCGCTGGGGGAGGCCGAACTCCAGCAGCACTGACGCCGAACGGCAGGCGCTCACTCCTGCGAGCCACGCTCCGCCGATGCCAGCGCGGTCGCCGGGTCCTGGGCGGGGCTTCCGGCCGGGACCCAGCGCCCGCGCTCCTTGCGGTACGGCCACCAGCCGCCGTCGCGGCTCAGCCGAAGCTGCACGGGCGCGTCGACGACCGTCCAGCGGTTGGCCCGGGAGCGCAGTGCCGGCCGTTCGTCCGCGTCCCAGGCCGATTCCAGGGCCGCACGCGCGCGGGCGAGGCTCTCGCCCCGCACCGTCCACTCCTCGTCGAGCACGGCCAGTGCCGCAGGACCGCCGTGCCGCCAAGCCCGTACGGCCAGGGCCAGCCCTTCCCGGCCGCGTCCGGACCCCTCGGCGAGCCGGTCGGCCACCGCGCGGCCGGGCTCACCCACGGCCAGCCGCACCGCGTCCCGCGCCACCGAGGGCTCCTCGACGGCATGCTCCTCCCGCCCTCCCCGCAGCGCCTCCGCCAGCAGGAGGTGAGCCCGCGCGGCGGTACGGGAGGCCAGGAACTCCAGCGCCGGCGTGTCGATGCCGGCCGCCGGCACGGTCTCCGTGTCCAACGAGGGCGGAACGCCCGGCTCCGCAGGAAGGGCGGGAAGGCCGGGAAGCGACGGCAGGATGTCCCCGGCCGCGTACGCCTCGGCCGCGTCCACGCCCTCCGCACTCCGCGCGGCCGGCCGCCCCGCTGACGCCTCGCCGTGCGTCCGGAGCGCTTCCAGCAGGGCGCGCTCACCGCGTCCCCGCAACAGCAGCAGGACGAAGGGGTCCTGGTCCAGCAGCCGGGCCAGCTGGTAGCACAGCGCCGCCGTGTGACCGCAGTGGTCCCAGGTGCCGCAGTCGCACTCCGGCTCAAGATCACCCAGCCCGGGCAGCAGCTCGACGCCGGCCAGCTCCGCGTCCTCGACGAGGTGGGTGGGCATCTCGCGGTCGAGCAGCGCCGCGACATGACCGGCCCGCTCGACGGCCATCGCGAGGAACCGGTCCCACTGTTCCCCGGACAGCTCCTGCAGCAGGACGTCCGCGCGGTGCGCCGTGCGGTCCCGGTCCTGTACGACCGCCGTGATGCGACCGGGCCGTACGGTCACCGCGCCGACCGATCCCGCGCGGGCGAGCCTGCGGCCCGCCTTGAGCTGTTCGGTGTCCAGCGCCGTGCCCTCCAGCGCCGTCAGCCAGGCCTGGCCCCACCAGGTCTGCGCGAAACCCCGGCCCCGCGCGGGCGGCAGCGCGGCGAAGGTTCGCTCCATACCGGTGTCGTCACCGTCGTAGGCGTTCATCGCGGTCCCCCTCGCAGCTCGACCAGGTCCGCCAGCTCGGCGTCCGTCAGTTCGGTGAGCGCCGCCTCACCGGAGCCGAGCACCGCGTCGGCCAGCTCCCTTTTGCGCACCAGCAGTTCGGCGATGCGGTCCTCGATCGTCCCCTCGGCGATGATCCGGTGCACCTGCACGGGCCGGGTCTGGCCGATGCGGTACGCACGGTCCGTCGCCTGGGCCTCGACGGCGGGGTTCCACCAGCGGTCGTAGTGCACGACGTGCTCCGCGCGGGTGAGGTTCAGCCCGGTGCCCGCCGCCTTCAGCGACAGAAGGAACACCGGGACCTCGCCGTCCTGGAACCGGCGCACCATCGCCTCGCGTTCGGCTACCGGTGTGCCGCCGTGCAGGAACTCCGTCGGAACGCCCCGCGCGGCCAGATGCCGTTCCAGCAACCGCGCCATCCGCACGTACTGCGTGAACACGAGGACCCCGGCCTGTTCGGTGAGGACCGTGTCGAGGAGCTCGTCCAGCAGCTCCAGCTTCCCGGACCGCCCGGCGACCACCGGCCGCTCCTCCTTGAGGAACTGCGCCGGGTGGTTGCAGATCTGCTTCAGTCCGGTCAGCAGCTTCACGATCATGCCGCGCCGCGCCATGGTCCCGGCGCCGGAGATCTCGGCCAGCGCCTCACGCACCACGGCCTCGTACAGTGCCGTCTGCTCCTGGGTGAGCGACACGGCGTGATCGGTCTCCGTCTTGGGCGGCAGCTCGGGTGCGATGCCCGGGTCCGACTTGCGGCGGCGCAGCAGGAACGGCCGTACCAGCCGGGCCAGCCGGTCCGCGGCGGCGGGGTCCCGGCCGCCTTCGACGGCTTCCGCGTACCGCGTGCGGAAGGTGCCCAGCCGGCCCAGCAGACCGGGGGTCGTCCAGTCGAGGATCGCCCACAGTTCGGACAGGTTGTTCTCCACCGGCGTGCCGGTGAGCGCCACGCGCGCGCGTGCCCCGATGGAACGCAGCTCGCGGGCCGTCGACGAGTAGGGGTTCTTCACATGCTGGGCCTCGTCGGCGACGACCATGCCCCACGTGACCCCGGCCAGCCGGGCGGCGTCCAGCCGCATGGTGCCGTAGGTGGTGAGCACCACCTCACCGTCCGCGAGGCCGTCCAGCGCCCGCCGGGCCCCGTGGAAGCGGCGCACCGGAGTACCGGGCGCGAACCGCTCGATCTCCCGCTGCCAGTTGCCCATCAGGGAGGTCGGGCAGACCACGAGGGCGGGTCCGGCCGACGCGGCGTCGGTCTGGCGGTGCAGATGCAGCGCGATCAGGGTGATGGTCTTGCCCAGGCCCATGTCATCCGCGAGACAGCAGCCCAGGCCCAGTGAGGTCATCCGGGCCAGCCAGTTCAGTCCGCGCCGCTGGTAGTCCCGCAGCGTGGCGTCCAGGGCGGCGGGCTGTTCGACGGGTTCCTGGGCCTCGGGGTCCGCGAGCCGGTCCCGCAGGGCCGCCAGCCACCCGGTGGGCCGTACCTCGATCCGGCCGCCGTCGACCTCCACGGAGCCCGTCAGCGCCGCGCCGAGCGCGTCGACCGGCGTGATCTTGTGGTCCTGTCGCGCACGGGCGCGGGCAAGCTCCCGCGGATCCACCAGGACCCATTGGTCGCGCAGCCGCACCAGGGGCCGGTTCTGCTCGGCCAGCCGGTCCAGTTCCTCGCGGGTGAGGCGGCGGTCGCCGAGGGCGAACCACCAGTCGAACGCGAGCAGTGCGTCGGCGGACAGGGACGACGGGCCTTCCCCGGGGCCGGCCCGCCCGTGCCCTGGTCCGTCGCCGCGGGGACCCACCTCCGCGCGGGTGGTCAGTCCGCGGACCATCCCCTTGGGCCAGTGCACGTCGACGCCCGCGGCCGCGAGCGCCCGGGCGCCCTCGCCGAGGAGCTCGGTGATCTCCTCCTCCGCGAGGTCGACCGCGTCCGGCACGGACGCCGACAGCAGGGGAGTGAGCGGCGCCCAGGCCCGCGCCGCGCGGCGCAGCGCGAGCAGGGCGTCCATCTGCGCGCGGGGGCCGAAGGCGGCGTCCGAGGCGCCCGCCCACACCGCGGCGGCGTCCGCGACCAGAGCGGGATCGGTCACCCCGTGCATCTGCAGAACGGCCCGGAACGACACGTCCGCGCCGTCGGACACGTCGTCCGCCGCGTCCGTCGTCCCGAGCACCTCGATCCGCAGCGACAGCCGTACGCCCGCGTCGTGCCCCGCCGCGATGTCGGCGGCCCAGGTCCGCAGCTCGGGCAGCCGCTGGGGCTCCGGCACCGCGAAGGCCGCGGTGCCGGTCACGAGACGGGCGGCCGGGGAGCGGGGGAGGGTGTCGGCGACCGCGTCGAAGAACGCGCGCAGCAGCCGTTCGGGCTCCGCCAGACGAGGCGCGCCCGAAGCGTTCAACGGCACGGCATGCGCCTCGGGCGGCATCGCCGCGGCGAGCCGGCGGATCGCCTCGACGTGCTCCGCGTCCAGCGGGCCGACGCGCCAGGCGTCGTGGTCGGCGGGGGACACGCCCGGCAACAGCAGCCCGCGCGCCACCAGGTGCAGGGCGTGCAGGGCGGCGGCGCCCCAGAACACGGCGGCCCGGTGCCCGTCCTCCGCGACACGGGCCCGCGTGAGGAGCGGAAGCGCCGCCTCGACCGGCAGCAGCGCGGCGGGGACGCGCACCGCCTCCACGCCGTCGTCGCCGGGCACGACGACGGTCAGCTGTCCGGCCGACGCTCCGGTCACGGAGGGGGGAGCCGAACCGCCGGGCCGCCAGAAGGCGAAGCGTCCGGCGCGGGCGGGTTCGCCCGGTACGAAGACGACAGGGCAATGGGCTGGTGCGGAGGGCGCGGAGGGGGAGGCCGGGGGAGTCGTCAGCGCTGCGATGACAGGAGTCCTCAAACTTGACTAGTGAAGCCGGAGTCGCCGAAGGTACAGCATGAACGCCGCTGACCGGGTATGCGTGTGCTGTGAGCTGGGTCACCATGAAGGGGTCTGCGGGGGCCCTCTCGACGAGAGAGCTCCCCGCGGACACTCGGGACCTTAGGGGGCGCACCTCAGGGAGGTCTCGGGGTCGCGGTCCGGAACCGCCGAAGGCGCGGGCCCGTTTTCACGACAGAGAGCGGCAGTGGCCGCGAAGGAGGCGACACTCATGTCGAAGAACGCCAAGATCGCCGTGGGAGGTGTGGCGGTCGGACTGATCCTGCTCATCTGGCTGCCCTGGTGGGCCGCCCTCCTGATAGTCCTGGGAGTCCCGGCCGCCGCGTACCTGGCCCTGGACCCGGCACAGCGGCGCAGGCTGCGCCGCCAGTCCCGCAAGGAGCTGCGCCGCTGAGGCGGCGCCGGCGCGTCACCGCTCACCGGCGGCGAGTGCGCAGGAGTTGACCACGTCACCGCTCGCGGGCCTGTCGATCGTCCGGTCCGCGGGCGGTGCGACCCCGCGCTCCACCCACGCGACCAGGGCGTCGAACGCCGAGCGGTAGCAGGGCAGGATCGGGCGCAGCCGGTCGGGATAGGAGTCGTACAGGCCGTCGACGTGCGTGCCGTCCTGCACCGTGTAGTAGCGGTGCAGGTGTTCGCGCCCACTCGCCTCGACCATGCCGTCGTACACATCGGAGTCCACGGCCTTGGGCAGCAGCGCGTCCAGGTCGCCGTGCAAGGTGATCATCGGCTTGCCGATCCGCCCGGTGAGCGCCACCCGGTTCACGGCACGGTGCACGGACGCCGGACGGGAGGCGTAGTCGTAGGCGGCGTCGGAGGGGCACGGCGCCAGGATCTCCTCCACCGTCGATCCCGCGGAGGCGCCGGGGCAGCCCGGGTCGTAGTCCGGGTCGAACTCCGCACGGTAGATCTTCTGGGTGACGCCCCAATAGGCCTTCTCGTGGTACGGCCACAGGAACTCCGACCCGCGGGCGAAGCCGGCCGCGTACATGTCCTCGTCCGTCGCCCTGCCGTACATCCTGGCCACCGCTACGGGCAGGGAGAGCAGCGGGTGGCGCCCCCGGTCGGCCCACAGGGTGCCCTCCCAGTCCACCCCGCCGTCGTAGAGCTCCGGGTGGTTCTCCAGCTGCCAGCGCGTGAGGTAGCCGCCGTTGGAGACCCCGGTGACGTACGTCCGGCGTGGGGCATGCCCATAGCGCTGGGCCACCGCGTGCCGGGCGGCCCGGGTGAGCTCCGTGGTCCGCGTGTTCCACTCGGCGACCGCGTCACCGGGCTGCTTCCCGTCGTTGTAGAAGTCCACCCCGCTGTTGCCCTTGTCCGTCGCCGCATAGGCGTAGCCCTGGGCCAGCACCTGGTCGGAGATCGCCTTGTCGGTCGCGTACTGCTTGCGGTTGCCGGGCGCGCCGGTGACGACCAGCCCGCCGTTCCAGCGGTCGGGCAGCCGGATCACGAACTGCGCGTCGTGCGCCCAGCCATGGGTGTTGTTGAAGCGGGAGGTGTCCGGGAAGTAGCCGTCGACCTGCACTCCGGGCACACCGGACGGCGACCGGGTGGCCGCGGCGGTCAGTCCCGCCTGGTCGGCCAGGTCGGTGTACGGGGTGCCGGCCAGCCCCGCGGTCGTGAGATCGGTCAGACAGGCAGTGCGCTGATGGGCCGCGCCGGGCACCCGCACCTGCTCCTGGCGTGCGCAGTGGCCGTCCCCGGCCGCACCGGCCGGAGTCGGAGCGGAGAGGGTGGCGGCGGCAAGGACGGCGGCGAGCAGCGGAACGCCACGGGACGGGCGCATGACGGCCTCCGGAAGGACGGGCTACGGACGAGGGGCAGGGCTGATCAAGGAACTGCCCCATGGTGAGGGCCCGACCTCGCCGTCTTCGATGGGTTGGCGCCATACGGAACGACGCCCACACGTGGGGCCGTAGCACACGCTAGCGTCCTTCACCCGCGCCCTTGCCGAAGGCCGCGCCTGCTCAGAGGGGTCGTACGGCCATCTGGTCCAGTGCCTCGAGCAGGCCCGGCAGTTGCGGCCCCCTGCCCACCGGAAGCACTTCGCCGGGTTCCTCGTCGAGCAGGACGAACGCGATGTCGTCCGTCCTGGCCACCAGCGACCAGCCGGGCCCGTCGGCGCGCAGCGTACGGGCACCGCCCGGCGCGAAGGACGACCGCACCCGGCCGAGCGGCGGCGGCGAGTCGACATAGGCGCGCGCCTCCGCCAGGACCCGCCGGATCCCGCTGTGACCGCCCCGCGGCACGTCCCCGCTGCCGTCCCCGTCCTTGCGATCGTCCGGCGCGTCCTTGGGGCCGTCCTCGCCGGAACCGCCCGCCTCCTCCGCCAGGCCGCCCGGCACCGGAAACGCCGCGTCGTCGACCTGCTCCCGCCAGATCGCCCACTGGAGCGCGATCTCGTCGGCCCCCAGCCGACGCTGGGCCGGCCCCCAGACCGAGGCGTCCGGAGGCGTCAGAGCGGGCCGGTCCGCGACCTCGGGACCGGGGTCGTGCGGCGCGGGCACGTTGGGCGCCGCGACGGCGACCGCCAGCGGCCAGCCGGGCAGCGCGGCGACAACCGTGCGTTCGTCCGGCGACAGATCATGCTCCATGCCGCAGTCCCAGGACGCGATCGCGACGGCGACCAGCGAGACGTCGTCGACGACGACGGTCCACCGGGCGCCCTCGCCGTCCTGGCCGAGCACCAGCCCATACCCGTCGGCGAGGGGCGGAAGGCCGAGCGCGGCGCACGCCTCCGGATAGTCGTCGCCCAGCACGCTCGGGAACTTCGCCGGCGTCAGCAGCGCCGCCGTCAGCACATAGAGCGCGTCGTCCGCGGCGGCGACGGCTTCCTCGTCCGTCCCGGCCATCCCAGCCTCCCCATCGCTTCGTCCATCGGCGCGCACCTTATGCCGACCCCGACCCCCTTGTCACGACCCCGCAGCCACGCCCGGAGCTGCAGGTTTCCGCCCGGACGGGGCGAATCGGCCACGCGCGGACCGGCGGGTCAGGCGGCGGGCAGCCCCAGCAGTGCCCGCGCGACCGTCCCCGGGGACTCGTCCCGTTCCCGCGCGAGCGCGACGACCGCGCGGCACGCCAGTTCGTTCACCCCGAACGACAGCGCCTCCGGCGACACCCAGCCGGCCGCCTCCTCCATCCGGTCCTGGTCGTCCTCCGCGCAGGCCGAGACATAGGCCGCCGCGGCTTCGAACAGGTTGTGCGGACGCTCCTTCGGTCCGGACCGTTCCCCCGCGCGCAGACCGCGGATCACTCTGCTTCCGATGCCACGAACCGTCCGCCACATGGGGCCCACCTTCCCTCCGCGCGAAATCGCCCTCCGACCGTGCGTGTCCTGCTGCTCAACGTAGAGTTGCGGCGTCGGCGAAAGAAGGGGGCGGCACCGTGCGACGTTACGAGCGGCTGGAACGCATCCGGCGGATGGACCCGTACCGGCAGGCCACGGAGATCTACCGGCTCAGCTCCGCCTACGAGTTCCCCTGGGACTACACCCGATCCCTGGAACTGGCCCTCTACCGCACCTACGCCGTCCCCCGGATCGGCCGGCTGCTCGCCGAGACGGCGGAGCTCACCGACCGCTCCCAGAAGCGCTACGACGACACCTCGCTGCTCCTCGACGCCATCGTCGAGCACGGCTTCGGCAGTCCGCAGGGCCGGACGGCGCTCCGCCGCATCAACCGGATGCACCACGCCTACGACATCCCCGACGACGACATGCGCTACGTCCTGTGCACGTTCGTGGTGATGCCCCGGCGGTGGATCGACGCCTACGGATGGCGCAGGCTGTCGCAGCACGAGATCGTCGCCAGTACCGTCCACTACCGGACGCTCGGCAGGCACATGGGCATCAAGGACATCCCCGGGTCCTACGAGGAGTTCGCGAGCTGTCTGGACGCCTACGAGCAGGCCCACTTCGGCTGGGACGAGGGCGCGCGACGGGTCTCGGACGCCACCCTCGACCTCATGGCCTCCTGGTATCCGCGCCCGCTCGCCCCGGTGCTGCGCACCGCCACGCTCGCGCTGCTCGACGAACCCCTGCTGCGCGCCTTCCGGTACACCCCGCCGAGCGCGGCCACGCGGGCGTGGGTGCGCCGCGCGGTACGGCTGCGGGGCCGCGCCGTCCGGCTGCTGCCGCCCCGCCGCGCCCCGCACTTCGCCCGGCAGAACCGCGAGATCAAGAGCTACCCGTACGGCTACCGGCTCGCCGACCTGGGCACCTCCCCCGTACCGGGGCTCCGGGGATGCCCGGTGCGGCACCCGGACTGACCCCGGCGTTCGGTCCGGTGCTCAGCCCGTTCGAACGGCCAGCGCCAGAAAGCGGTCGTCCTCATCGGCGTACGACGTCATGCGCCAGCCGGAACCGGCCAGCAGCGCCCGGAGGTTTGGTTCCGCGCGGAGGTCGTCCGCTGTGATGGTGCGGCCCTGGCGCGCGGCGAGCGCCGCCCGGCCGATCGGGTGGAACAACGCGAGGACACCGCCGGGCCGCACCACCCGCGCGATCTCCCGGAGGTTCCCGGCCGGGTCCGGCAGATGCGCGATCAGCCCCGCCGCGAACACCGCGTCCAGCGAGGAGGACCGCAGCGGCAGCGCGGCGACATCGGTCAGCAGCAGCGCCCCGTCGCGGTCCCGTCCGGCCCGTGCCGCCTCCCGCAGCATGGCCGCGGTCAGATCCGCGCCGAGCACCACCCCCGAAGGGCCCACGGCCGCGCGCAGCGGAGGCAGGGCCCGTCCGGTGCCGCAGCCCGCGTCGAGCACCCGGCCGCCCTCCCGCAGACCGAGCTCGGCGACCGCCGCCGCGTAGGCAGGGCCGTCGTCGGGGAAGCGGCGGTCCCAGTCACCGGCACGCGCGGTGAAGAACTCCTGGACGTGTGTGTGGTCGTCGCTCATGCTCCGCATGATTCCTCACCGGGACGAGCGACAGCGCAGTGCGCACGTTCGAGCGCGACGCGGTCGTTCCGGTGCACCGCTGCGTCAGATTCCAACCGCTTTCGAAACGCGCCCCCTTCACGCGCTCGCGCCCCCTAGCGTCCCGGGGCCATGGGACACCTGGACCACGCCACCCTGGGATGGCTCACCCCCGTGCTGTCGTACGCGATGGCCTGCACGGGCGCCGCCCTCGGACTGCGCTGCACCGTCCGCGCGCTCGCCACCACCGGCCGCGCACGCCGCAACTGGTTGCTCACCGCCGCCTCCGCGATCGGCACCGGCATCTGGACCATGCACTTCGTGGCCATGCTGGGATTCGGCGTCAGCGGCACCGGCATCCGCTACGACGTACCGCTCACCGTGGCCAGCCTGCTCGTCGCCATGGCCGTCGTCTGCGCCGGCGTGTTCGCCGTCGGCCGCAGCCGTGACCGTGTCCGGGCCCTGCTGCTCGGCGGGCTCACCACCGGTCTCGGCGTCGCGAGCATGCACTACCTGGGCATGGCGGCGGTGCGGCTGCACGGCGAGGTGAGCTACGACCCGGTGCTCGTCGGCCTGTCCGTCCTCATCGCCGTCCTCGCGGCCACCGCGGCCCTGTGGGCGGCGCTCAACATCCACTCGCCCCGCGCGGTCACCGTGGCGTCCCTGATCATGGGCGTGGCGGTCAGCAGCATGCACTACACGGGGATGTTCGCGGTGAGCGTGCGCGTCGCCCCCTCCGGCGCACCACTGGACGGGGCCACGGCGATGCAGTTCATCTTCCCGCTCGCCGTCGGACTCGGGTCCTACCTCTTCCTCACCTCGGCCTTCGTGGCGCTGTCCCCCTCGGCCGGGGAGGGCGAAACCCCGGCCCGGCGGCCGGTCGAACACACCGCCCACTGACCCGGCCCCCCGCGGCGCCGGTGTCGGACCGGCCCGCCCCACAACCCTCCCGAGCGAGGAGTCCATGCGCACATCCCGGAGGACCCCGACAGCCCGCGCCGGGGCACCGTCCCCGCCTCCTGCCCGCGGCCGGCGCGCACACGCGGGACCACCGGCCGACGAAGGCCCCGGCCTCCCGTACGGCCCCGTCCAGGCGGCCGGGCGCACACGACGAGGGCTCAACGGGCCCCGTACCGTACGCGCCAAGATCATCTGCCTGCTGATGGTGCCGGTCGTCTCCCTGCTCGCCCTGTGGGCGTACGCCACCGTGACCACGGCCCAGGACATCTCCCGACTGCGCCAGGCCCAGCGCGTGGACGCCGCGGTCCGTGCCCCGGTCTCCGCCGCCGTCACCGCCCTGCAGGCCGAACGCGCCGCCGCGGTGCGCCGCGCGACCGACGCGTCGGCGGTCGGGACCGACGAGCTGACGCGACTCGCCCGCAGCACCGACCGGGCCGTCGCGGCCCTGCGGCTCGGCGAGCACGGCACCGTCGCCGACGGCGAGGAACTGCCCCGCGCGGTGGAGGACCGGCTGGACACCTTCATCGCCGCGGCCGAACGCCTGCGCCCGCTGCGGACGGCGGTCCGTGCGGGCAGCGCCGGCTGGGAGGACACCTACGGCCGGTACACCGGCACCATCGCCGCGGCCTTCGGCGTCGGCGGCGCCCTCACCGGCATCCAGGACGCCGAACTCGGCGCCGACGCGCGCGTGGTGCTCGAGTTCGCCCGCGCGGGAGAGGCCCTCGCCCAGGAGGACGCTCTCCTGACCAGTGCCCGGCTCGACGGCGGCGGCCTCGGCGGGGAGCGGCTGCGCCTGTTCACCGGAGCCGTCGAACTGCGCCGCACGCTCACCGCTTCCGCCGTCCCCGACCTGCGCGACCCCGCACGCGCCGCCTGGAACACCCTCGCCGACAGCCCGGACTACGCCAGCCTGTACACCGCCGAGGACGACGTGCTCGCCGCCGCCCCCGGCACCCGGGCCGTCCAAGCCGCCCCGCGGGACGCGTGGAACGCGGCGCACGCCCGCGTGCGGGACGGCATGCGGACCCTCGGCGCCGAAGCGGCGACCCGTGTCGCCCACCGGGCCGACCCGGTCACCCGTGGGCTGTTCGGCCCGGCCGGCGCCGCGGTACTCCTCGGCCTCGCCGCCGTCGCCGCCTCGCTCGTCATCTCGGTGCGCATCGGCCGGGGCCTCGTAGTCGAACTGATCGGCCTGCGCGACAACGCCCTCGAGATCGCCCACCGCAAACTCCCCGAGGCCATGAGGACCCTGCGTGCGGGCGGCGAGATCGACATCGAGGCGGAGGCGCCGCCCGGACCCCGGACGCAGGACGAGACCGGTCAGGTCGCCGAGGCGCTCGGCACGGTGCACCGGGCCGCACTGCGCGCCGCCGTGGAGCGCGCCGAACTGGCCGACGGGATCTCCGGAGTATTCGTCAATCTGGCCCGTCGCAGTCAGATCCTCGTCCACCGCCAGCTGAGTCTGCTGGACAGCATGGAACGCCGCTCCGACGACCCCGGAGAGCTGAGCGACCTCTTCCGCCTCGACCACCTCACCACACGGATGCGGCGCCACGCGGAGAGCCTCATCATCCTGTCCGGAGCGGCACCCGGCCGTGCCTGGCGCATGCCCGTCCCGCTGACCGACGTCGTGCGCGCCGCCGTCTCCGAGGTCGAGGACTACGCGCGCGTGGAGGTACGGCAGCTCTCCGAGACCTCCGTCGTGGGCACGGCGGTCGCCGACCTCACCCATCTCCTCGCCGAGATCATCGAGAACGCCGCCCAGTTCTCGCCGCCCCACACGCGCGTCCGCGTCACCGGCGAACCCGTCGGGAACGGCTACGCCCTGGAGGTCGAGGACCGGGGCCTGGGCATGGGCAAGGAGACCCTTGCCGAGGCCAACCGGCGCATCACCGAGTCCCAGGCCCTCGACCTGTTCGACAGCGACCGGCTCGGCCTCTTCGTGGTGAGCAGGCTGGCCGCGCGGCACGCCATCAAGGTGCACCTGCGGACCTCCCCGTACGGCGGCACCACCGCGGTCGTCCTGCTGCCCACCGCACTGCTCGACGGCAACGGCCCGCCGGAAGGCTCCACCGGCGCCACGGCCCGGCGGGAGCCCCGCCGGCAACACGCCTCCGCACCCGTGCCCGGCGCCGCCCCGCTCCAAGAGGCCGTCCCCGCACCCGGCGACCGGCGGGCCCTGGCCGCCCCGGTCACGGCCCCGGCGGACGTCACCCCAGCCGGGGCAGGCACCGGCGCGGTGGACGCCACAGGCCCCGCCGGAGCGGGCACGGGCACCGGCCCGTCGTACGGCGGCACGGCCAGGGCGGAAGGGCGCAAGGGCGCGCCGGACGCCGGCACCCGCCCCCCGCGGAACACCCCCGCGAACCGACTCCCGGGAGCCGCCCCCTTGCGACTGCACCGCCCGGAGGAGGAGCCGGCCGGCTCCGACGACCTCCCACGCCGGGTGCGCCAGGCCAGCCTCGCCCCGCAACTGCGCGAGGGCCGCCAGGACGGCGCGCCCGCGTCCGAGCGACACGACGGCATCGACGACCGCACCCCCGAACTCGTACGGGACCGCATGACGGCCTATCGCGACGGCTGGGCGCGCGGGGGCGGCACACCGCCCGGCCCCGGCGCCGTTCCCGGTCCGCGCGGCCACAGCACCGAAGGAGACCCCGCATGATCCAGGAACCGCGCACCACGGCCGGCCGGCGATCCGGTGAACTCGACTGGCTGCTCGACGACATGGTGCTCCGCGTCACCGGCCTGCGGCACGCCGTGGTGCTGTCCAACGACGGACTCGCCGTGGGCGCCTCCGAAGGCCTCGGACGCGAGGACGCCGAGCACCTGGCGGCGGTCGCCTCCGGCTTCCACAGCCTCGCCAAAGGCGCGGGCCGGCATTTCGGGGCCGGCGGGGTACGCCAGACGATGGTCGAGATGGACGACGGCTTCCTGTTCGTGGCCGCCGCCGGAGACGGCTCCTGCCTCGCCCTGCTGACCGCGGTGACCGCGGACATCGGCCTGGTGGCCTACGAGATGGCACGGCTGGTCAAACGCGTCGGCGAGCACCTGCGCACCGCGCCGCGCGCCGGCGCGCGGCCACCGGCCGCCGGATGAGACGAGGAAGCGGTCCGAGCAGATGACCGAGGACACGACGGGCATCCCGCGCGAGCGGGGCAGCCAGTGGTACGACCACGAGGCCGGGCCCCTGGTTCGGCCGTACGCGATGACCGGAGGACGCACCAGGTCCGGCCCCGACGGGGTGCGGTTCGACCTGATCGCCCTCGTCACCCTGGCCCCGGCCGCACCCGAGGCGCACGACCCGGCCCTCGGCCCGGAGCATCGCGCGCTGATCGAACTGTGCCGTCCGGAGACACAGTCGGTCGCCGAACTTGCCGCCGGGACCGATCTGCCCGTCGGTGTGGTCCGGGTCCTCCTCGGCGATCTGCTGGAACGCGGCTGCGTCACCGTCAGCCGACCCGTACCCCCCGCGCGCCTGCCCGACGAGCGCATCCTCCGCGAGGTGATCGCGGGCCTGCGGGCCCTGTAGGCGTCACCGCGGCCGTGCCGTTGTAGGCGTCACCGCACCCATGCCGCGCGGCGGTGGCGCTCCTCCCGGGCCCGCGCGGCACACCCTGCCCCTGCCGACCGCGGCCGGCACTCCAGAGAGAAGTGATCGATGGCCCCTGAACACTCCGACGCACCCGGCGGCGACACGTCCGCGCTGGCGCTGAAGATACTGGTCGCCGGCGGATTCGGCGTGGGCAAGACCACGCTGGTGGGAGCGGTCAGCGAGATCCGTCCGCTGCGCACCGAGGAACTGCTGAGCGAAGCCGGCCGCTCGGTGGATGACACCGACGGGGTGGACCAGAAGGTCACGACGACCGTCGCCATGGACTTCGGCCGGATCACCATCCGCTCCGGGCTGTCCCTGTACCTCTTCGGAACACCCGGCCAGGACCGCTTCTGGTTCCTGTGGGACGAACTGGCGCAGGGCGCTCTGGGCGCGGTGGTCCTCGCGGACACCCGGCGCCTGGAGGACTGCTTCCCCGCGGTGGACTACTTCGAGCATCGGCGGATCCCGTTCGTGGTCGCCGTCAACTGCTTCGCGGGAGCCCGGCGCCACGACACGCGGAACGTCTGCCGCGCGCTCGACCTCGACGCCGGAACACCCGTCGTGCTGTGCGACGCGCGTGAGCGCGACTCGGGAAAGGAGGTGCTGATCCGGCTCGTCGAGTACGCCGGGCGGATGCACACCGCCCGGCTGCTCGACTCGGTGGGATGACGCGCGCCGGCCGCCCCGCGGGCGGGGTGTCAGTCCGCGAGGTCGGCCATCGCCACGGCCTTCTCGATCCTGACGCGGACAAGGAGTTCGCCCGGCACCCCATTGCGCGCCCCGAACTCCTCGGCACGGTCCTCGCCCATGTACCGCGCCGCGATCCGGGTGGCCCAGTGCAGGAGCTCCCCGGGGTCCTCCGAGAGCCGCGCCCGGCCCTGCAGCACCACGAAGGAAAACGGCGGCCGGTCGTCGTCCACGCAGAGGGCGACGCGTCCGTCACGAGCCAGGTTGCGCCCCTTCACGGTCCGCGCGCCGGTGTTGAAGACCACGTCGTCCCCGTCGAGCAGAAACCACACCGGCGCCACATGCGGGCTGCCGTCGGCCCGGACGGTGGCGAGCTTGGCCGTGCGGGTTCCGGACGAGACGAACTCCCGCCACTCTTCCTCGGTCATCTTGTGTCCCATGGCCTCCATCCTCCTTGCCCGCCGCCCGGTCGTGGGGAAGGCTGGCCGAGGACCCTCCCGCCAGGAGGGGACGGACACGGGGCAGACCACGGGGAAAGAGCAGGGGGAGATTCACGACATGGGGCAGAACCAGGGACTCGACTGGCTGCTGGACGACCTGACCCAACGCGTCGAACATGTGCGGCACGCGCTTGTCCTCTCCAACGACGGGCTGGTGACGGGCGCGAGTACGGGGCTGCGCCGTGAGGACGCGGAGCATCTCGCCGCCGTGTCGTCCGGCCTGCACAGCCTCGCCAAGGGATCCGGACGGCACTTCGGCGCGGGCGGGGTGCGCCAGACCATGATCGAGTTCGACGACGCGGTGCTCTTCGTCACCGCGGCCGGTACCGGCAGTTGTCTCTGCGTGCTGAGCGGCGCCGAGGCCGACATCGGCCGGATCGCGTACGAAATGACCCTGCTGGTCAACCGGGTCGGCGAGCACTTGGACGTGGACGCCCGCCAACCGGAACCCGGACCAAATCTCTGACCTGGGCTTTTGTCCTCTGCTCGAGGTTTTCCACAGGCTCGCCACGGAATGTGACGGAGCGGCTACGGTTTTTTCCGCGGCGCACCCGGCGCCACCGCCCACACTCCACGGGGGAGACGAGCATGCCCGGACACCACATCCTCACCCGCGACGCAACCGCCCGCGACACCGCCGAGCAGCCCACGGAAGACCGTGGCGCCTGGGTCACGACGGGGCGCGCGGCGCGTGAACTCTGCCTCAAGCGAACCGAGTTCGACCTCGCCGTGCACCTCGGCCGGATCCGCACGACCCGTGACGGCGGCGGTGGCCGACGGGTCGCCCGGGCCGAGATCGAGCGGCTCCGCGCCGGGCCAGGATTCCCCGAGACCCTGCGCCGAAGCGTGGAGGCCGTGGGAACCACCGAGGGCGCCGCCCTCATGGAGGTGCCGAAGGCCCGGTTCACCCGCCTGGCCCGGCTGGGACTCCTGGTGCCGGTGAGGTTCTACTTGAACCGCTACCGGGCCGTGGTCTGGCTCTACCTGGCCGAAGAACTGAGGCTGTTCGCGGCCGACGACAAGAACGCACCACTGCTGAAGGGACGCACGCCGGAAAACCTCAGGAGCATGCTGGACGCCGGCCTCGACCTGCGTCCCCGCAACTGGCGCGCCCGCCACCTGGGTCACCTGCTCCGTCAGGCCGGCCACCCCTGGGCGCGGGCCGGAGCCGTGGCCTCGCTGCTCGACCCGCTCCATGTCTCGCAGGTCGTCACCAACCCCTACGAGCGGTCCCTGCTGAGCGGGTTCCGCGAACCGCCGCCCTCCCACGGATCTCCCGGCTCACCGGCAGCCCACATCGCGGAGGACCTCATGACGGCACAGGACCCCGATGAGATCGCCTGGCTCCAGGCCGATCTGACCCGGCTGGCCCAAGAGGCAAGGCAACACCGTCCGGCACCCCACCCGGCCCCACGCCACCCCGGCCCGGCCCGGCGGCCGCCACGGCCCGTCCAACCGGCTCGCGGGACGCCCCGCGGCCTGCTCGGCCGCTGGCGCCACAAACTCAGCTGACCTACAGCGGCCAGAACAGCCCATCCCGCACCACGGAACCAGCATCCGGCCCTCCAGGCCAGCGCCGTTGTCGGTCGGTACCCGCTCGGAGCGGCCTCTGGACGAGGTGTCAGGACCCAGACCGCCAGCCGGTTCCGGCAGCGAGATGTGGTCGGGGTGGTGGTGACGACGGTCTTCCAGGCCGAAGTGGTGATCAGCGGGTATCCGGCCGCAGGTGTACGGGCAGGGTGACGTGTCCGTTGCTGATCAGGGTGGGGAGCGGTCGCAGTTCGCCGGCGGGGACGGCGAGGCGGATGTCGGGGAAGCGGTCGAAGAGCAGGCGCAGGGCGGTGGTGACTTCGAGTCGGGCGAGTGGGGCGCCGAGGCAGAAGTGCACGCCGTGGCCGAAGGCCAGGTGGTCCTTGGTGGGCCGGGTGACGTCGAAGCGGTCGGCGGACGCGCCGTGCCAGTCGGGGTGGCGGTTGGCGGCGGCGTAGGAGGCGAGGATCGCCTCGCCCGCGGCGATGGTCCGTCCGTCGGGCAGGGGGATGTCGGTGACGGCGTAGCGCAGGGGCAGGTGCTTGACGGAGGGTTCGTGCCGCAGGGTCTCCTCGACGACGTCGCTCCAGTCGGCGCGGCCGGCGCGGAGGTGACCGAGCTGCTCGGGGTCGGTCAGCAGGGCGGTGACGGCCTGGTCGATGACGTTGACGGTGGTCTCGTACCCGGCGCTGATCATCAGCAGGAGCGTGTCGCGCAGTTCTTGGTCCGTGAAGCCGCCGCCGTCGCCTTCGTCGTCGCGGGCCGCGATGAGCAGGGAGGTCAGGTCGTCGCCGGGGGTGCGGCGCTTGGTGTCGATGAGTTGGTCCGCCTGCTCGTACAGGGTGGCGGTGTTGGCCTCGGCTTCGGCGTGGGTGAGGGTCGTGTCGAAGACGCCGTCGACGACCTGACGGAAGGCGTCGCGCTGGCTCTCGGGTACGCCCATCAGGTGGCCGATCACCGCGATGGGCAGCGGGTAGGCCAGGTGCTCGCGTAAGTCCACCGGTTCGTGCGGGGGCAGCGTGGCCAGGCGGTCGATGAGGGTGGTCGCCATGCGGTCGATGGCGTCCTTCATGGTGGCGATTCGCCGGGCGCTGAAGGCCGGGGCGATCATGCGGCGCAACCGACGGTGGTCGGGGCCGTAGGCGGTGAACATGTTCTCCACCGCGATCCACAGGGCGAGGGGCCAGGTGGGGACGGTGTCGGCGAAGGCGGGCCAGTGGGCGCGGCCGTCTTTGGAGACCTGCGGGCTGCTCAGGAGTTGCTTGAGAAGGGCCGGATCGGTGACGGCCCATGCCTGGACGCCGAGGATGTCGACCCGTGCCGCCGAGCCTTGGGCGCGCAGGGCCCGGTGCTCGCCGTGGCGGTCGGATCCGGTGGGGTCGAGGATGAGTATCGGCTGCTCGGACATGAGTGTGAGCTCCTCAGTGTGCGGCGGGAAGAGGGCCGGAAGGGCTTCCAAGGCACGGTGGAAAGGGCCGGGCCGCCAACGCAGGTCAGCGGCGGGACAGCAAGGTCTATCTCCGGGAAGGCGTCGAGGAGGTAGCTGATCGCGGTTCCGGCGATGAGGTAGGCGTGAGAGCGCGCAGGGCAGGTGTGGGGGCCGGGCCATGACCACACTTTCCAGGCGCACAGCCCTGCACGGGCGGATGTGCCCGCCCGTGCGGACGTAGGGCCTGATCATGTCCGGGTCGTGGCGCGGTCCGGTCACGCTGCGGTGCCCCCTTCCGGCTGTGGCGCGGGCTTGCGGTGCTCGGTGCCGAGCTGCTCGCCAAGCCGCACCACGAGCTGCGCCATGTGGTGGCGGATCAGGCCGACGTCGACCTGGGGTCCGGTTGTGACGACCGACAGCATCGTGTGCTGCCCGGCCGCGGTCGTCAGGCCGTCGATTAGGTGCTGACGCCCGCCCTGACCGCCGGTGAAATCGTCCCAAGCCCGCCGCGATGCCCGCAATAAGGCGGTTCGGAGGGCCGGCTTCTCGCCGTCGTCCTGGCTAATGGTCTTCGTGTGGGCCTTGAGCAGGCCGTCGCCGCTCATCAGCACCGGCGTACCTGACGCCCTCCACGGAACCGAGCTGCTCGTCCAGCAGCCAGCCAAGGTTGTCGAGCGCGTGTCCGACATGAATTCCTCGCGGTACTCCTCTCCATCACGCTTGCCGGACCCGCCCCATCCGGCAGTACTGGACACATCCTGGCGTTGTCAGGGCCGCTCTCGCGCTCCCCGGCATCACCCGGACCAGGGATGGCGTCCCGCTGAGTGGTGTAGGGATCCCCGCGGTTGAGTGCGCGGGTTCCGCTCCCTGGAGTGCACCGTCTACGGGTGAATACTCCCTGCTCAACTGGCAGACCACCGTGCAACTGTCCTTGGTGAACGGGCAGTTCGACCTCGGGAGGTGCACGGTGGCCTTGTCCCAGCATGACTTACTTCGTCTGCTTGAGTCACTACGTTCGGCGGATGGTCTTGAACCGGTCCGGGAGGTTGCTGAGCGGCTACTGCAGGAACTGATCGAGACCGAGGCGAGTGCGAAGATCGGCGCGGACTGGGGAGAGCACACCGACACCCGCACGTCCACGGCGTCTCCACCCGGTCGGTCGATGACCTGGTCAAGCCCCTGGGCTCGGACACCGGGATATCCAAGAGCGAGGTCTCACGGATCTGCGCGGAGCTGGACGAACAGTTGGACGCTTTCCACTGCGGGCCCCGCCGATGATTGGTGAAACCGCAGGTCAGTCCAACTTGCGGAACAGTCCCTCCTGCACCACGGACACGATTAGTTGCCCCTCGAGGTTGTAGATGCGGCCCCGGGCAAGGCCCCGGCCGCCAACCGCGATCGGTGACTCCTGGTCGTACAGGAACCACTCGTCCGCACGGAATGGGCGGTGGAACCACATGGCGTGGTCCAGGGACGCCATGTCGAAGCCGCGCGGACCCCACAGCGGCTCCACCGGGATCCGCACGGCGTCCAGGAGGGTCATGTCGCTGGCGTAGGTCAGCGCGCAGGTGTGCACCAGCGGATCGTCGCCGAGCGGACCGACCGCCCGCATCCACACCGCGCTGCGCGGCTCGGCGCCCTCGACGTCCTCGGGCTTCCAGCGCAGCCGGTCCACATAGCGGATGTCGAAGGGCTGGCGGCGCGCCATCCGCTCCAGCTGTTCCGGGAGCGCGCCCAGATGCTCACGGATCTCGTCGGTGACCGTCGGCAGCGACTCAGGGTCCGGAACCCTGCGGGCCGGCGGCAGCTGATGCTCGAAACTCCCCTGCTCGGGTTTGTGGAAGGAGGCGGTGAGATTGAAGATCGTGCGGCCCTGCTGCACCGCGGTGACCCGGCGGGTGGTGAACGACCGGCCGTCCCGCACCCGTTCGACCTGGTACACGATCGGCACCCCGGGCCTGCCCGGGCGCAGGAAGTACGCGTGCAGCGAGTGCACCGGACGGTCGCCCTCCGTGGTGCGGCCGGCGGCAACCAGCGCCTGGCCGGCCACCTGGCCGCCGAAGACCCGCTGCAACGACTCCTGCGGGCTGCGGCCACGGAAGATGTCGACCTCGATCTGCTCCAGGTCGAGCAGGGCGACGAGGCTCTCGGCCGGGTTGGTCATGGGCGGCATCCTCCTGTGGTCACAACTGGCCGACATCGGTGACGCGGACGACCGCGCGTCCCTCCGCGTCGGAGGCGGTGAGGTCGACCTCGGCACTGATGCCCCAGTCGTGGTCGCCGTTCGGGTCGTCGAAGATCTGCCGGACCCGCCACAGTGCGTTCTCCGGCTCCTCCTCGATCAGCAGCAGCTTCGGGCCGCGGGCGTCCGGGCCCGTGCCCAGCTCGTCGTACTCGTCCCAGTACTTGTCCATCGCCTCGCCCCAGGCGTTGGCGTCCCAGCCCGACTCGGCGTCCAGTTCCCCCAGCTCCTCCACCTGGTCGAGGGCGGCGAGCTCGACCCGGCGGAACATGGCGTTGCGGACCAGGACGCGGAAGGCCCGCGTGTTGGCGGTGACCGGCTTGACCTGGTCCGCCTTCTCCTGGGCCTCCTCGGCGGTCATCTCCTCCGGATTCGCCAGCTGCTCCCACTCGTCCAGCAGGCTCGAGTCGACCTGGCGCACCATCTCGCCCAGCCAGGCGATCAGATCCTCCAGGTCCTCGGTCTTCAGGTCGTCGGGCACGGTGTGCTCCAGCGCCTTGTAGGCGCCGGCGAGGTAGCGCAGCACGATGCCCTCCGTGCGCGCCAGCTCGTAGTGGGACACCAGTTCCGTGAAGGACAGCGCCCGCTCGTACATGTCCCGGACCACGGACTTCGGCGACAGCGGATGGTCGCCCACCCAGGGATGGCTCTTGCGGTAGGTGTCGTACGCCTGGAAGAGCAGTTCCTCCAGCGGTTTCGGGTAGCTGACGTCCTGGAGGCGCTCCATGCGCTCCTCGTACTCCACCCCGTCGGCCTTCATCGCGGCGACCGCCTCGCCGCGCGCCTTGTTCTGCTGGGCGGCGAGGATCTGGCGCGGGTCGTCCAGGGTGGACTCCACCACGGACACCATGTCCAGCGCGTACGACGGCGACTCGGGGTCCAGCAGCTCGAACGCGGCCAGGGCGAACGTGGACAGCGGCTGGTTCAGCGCGAAGTCCTGCTGAAGGTCCACGGTGAGGCGGACGATGCGGCCCTCGGCGTCCGGCCGGTCGAGCTTTTCGACGATGCCGCCGTCCAGCAGCGAGCGGTAGATGGCGATCGCCCGCCGGATGTGCCGCAGCTGCTGCCTGCGCGGCTCGTGGTTGTCCTCCAGCAGCCGCCGCATCGCCTTGAACGCGTTTCCGGGCCGGGCGATCACCGACAGCAGCATCGTGTGGGTGACCCGGAAACGGGAGGTCAGCGGCTCCGGCTCGGAAGCGATCAGCTTGTCGAAGGTCTGCTCGCTCCAGGCGACGAAACCCTCGGGTGCCTTCTTGCGCACGACCTTGCGCCGCTTCTTCGGATCGTCGCCGGCCTTCGCCAGCGCCTTCTCGTTCTCGATCACATGCTCCGGGGCCTGGGCCACCACGAAGCCCTCGGTGTCGAAGCCGGCCCGCCCGGCGCGGCCCGCGATCTGATGGAACTCACGGGCGCGCAAGGTCCGTACGCGATTGCCGTCGTACTTGGTCAGGGCCGTGAACAGCACCGTGCGAATGGGGACGTTGACGCCCACACCGAGGGTATCCGTGCCGCAGATGACCTTCAGCAGACCCGCCTGCGCGAGCTTCTCCACCAGCCGCCGGTACTTGGGCAGCATGCCGGCGTGGTGCACACCGATGCCGTGCCGCACGTAACGGGAGAGATTGCGGCCGAACTTGGTGGTGAACCGGAAGTTGCCGATGAGTTCGGCGATGCGGTCCTTCTCCTCGCGCGTGCACATGTTGATGCTCATCAGCGCCTGCGCCCGTTCCACCGCCTGCGCCTGCGTGAAGTGCACGATGTAGACCGGCGCCTGGCGTGCCGCCAGCAGATCGGTGAGCGTCTCCGTGAGCGGTGTGTACCGGTACTCGTAGGACAGGGGCACGGGCCGGGTCGCCGAGCGGACCACGGCGGTGGGGCGGCCGGTGCGACGGGTGAGGTCCTTCTCGAAGAAGGAGACGTCGCCGAGCGTCGCCGACATCAGCACGAACTGCGCCTGCGGCAGCTCCAGCAGGGGAATCTGCCAGGCCCAGCCGCGGTCCCCCTCCGCGTAGAAGTGGAACTCGTCCATCACGACCTGTCCCACGTCGGCGTTCCGGCCGTCGCGCAGCGCGATCGACGCCAGCACCTCCGCGGTGCAGCAGATGACCGGGGCGTCCGCGTTCACGGACGCGTCACCGGTGAGCATGCCGACGTTCTCCGTGCCGAAGATCTTGCACAGCTCGAAGAACTTCTCCGACACCAGCGCCTTGATCGGCGCGGTGTAGAAGGTGACCTCGTCGCGCGCCAGGGCGGCGAAATGGGCGCCCGCGGCGATCATGCTCTTGCCGGAACCGGTGGGCGTCGACACGATCACGTTCGCGCCGGAGACCACCTCGATCAGCGCCTCCTCCTGGTGGGGATAAAGCGTGAGACCGCGCTCCTGGGCCCACGACTCGAAGGCTTCGTACAGGGCGTCGGGATCGGCGGTCGGCGGGAGCTGATCGATGAGGGTCACGCCCCCATCTTGCCTGCCCGCCCGCCCGATGCGGGAATCGGCTGCGAGCCCGAAGATCACGACCGCTACGCTGTGGCGCCGGCGGGGCTTCAGCGCACCCGGTCAACCGGCGGGCGGCGAACGAGAAATGGGGCGGGCAACGGCGATGATGGGACCAGCACACTCACTCTCGGGTGCCGCGGCCTGGCTCGGAGTCGGTGCGGCGACGGCAGCCGCCGGCCACCCGATGCCCTGGCCGGTGCTCCTGGCCGGTGCCCTGATCTGCGCCGGCGCCGCACTCGCCCCGGACCTGGACCACAAGGCGGCCACGATCTCCCGCGCCTTCGGGCCGCTGTCCCGCTGGCTCTGCGAGATCGTCGACAAGCTCTCCTACGCCGTCTACAAGGCCACCAGGAAGCAGGGCGACCCGCGCCGCTCCGGCGGGCACCGCACGCTCACGCACACCTGGCTGTGGGCCGTCCTGATCGGCGGCGGCACCGCGGCCCTGGCGGTCACGGGCGGCCGCTGGGCGGTGCTGGCCATCCTCTTCGTGCACATGGTGCTGGCCATTGAGGGCCTGCTGTGGCGGGCGACCCGCGGTTCCAGCAGCGACGTCCTCGTGTGGCTGCTGGCGGCGACCAGCGCCTGGATCATCGCGGACATCCTGGACCAGCCGGGCAACGGCTCGGACTGGCTGTTCACCGCGCCTGGCCAGGAGTATCTGTGGCTGGGGCTGCCGATCGTGCTGGGCGCGCTGGTGCACGACATCGGGGACGCGCTGACCGTCTCCGGCTGCCCGATCCTGTGGCCGATACCGGTGGGGCGCAAGCGCTGGTACCCCATCGGTCCGCCGAAGGCCATGCGGTTCCGGGCGGGCAGCTGGGTGGAGCTGAAGGTGCTGATGCCCGCGTTCATGCTGCTGGGCGGGGTGGGCTGCGCGGCGGCGCTCAACGTGATCTGACGGCCCGGCCCCGGGGGGACTCAGCCTGCGCCCTCACCGCGGTACCGGCGCTGGAAGCGGGCCACCCGGCCCTCCGTGTCCACGGTCCGGGCCTTGCCCGTGTAGAACGGGTGGCTCTCCGAGGAGATCTCCACGTCCACGACCGGGTAGGTCTCGCCGTCGTCCCACTCGATGGTCTGCCCGCTGGTGGCGGTCGACCGGGTGAGGAAGGCGTACCCGGCGGAACGGTCGCGGAAGACCACGGGGTGGTAGTCGGGGTGCTTGTCCTGCTGCATGAATGCTCCTCGGGCGACTGGGGCGACTCGGGCCCGCGCTGCGGCGGGGGAGTGGCGGGCTCAGCCGGGCAGGCTGTCCTCGTCTACGACATGCACGGCGGCCTCCTCGGCGGAGGCGGCCCCGCCGTCGATGCCGACGTCCATGGCGACCAGGGCCTCCTCCTCGTCCTCGTGCGCCCCTTCGTCGGGGGCCACGAGCCGGCCGGAGCGTACGGCGCCGACCTCGTTGTCCAGGAGTTCCCCGTCGGTGCCCGAGGAATCCCCGAGCCCGTCGCCGTCGGACGGAAAGGGATCGGACATCTCCTCGGCCAGCCGCTGGTCCAGCGCCTCGCCCCCATGGCGCTCGGCCGCCGTCACGCCGTAGTGCTCCACGGCCCAGGGCCGCTCCGGAGGGGACCAGCCCCGGTCGAGGGGGTCGGAGACACCGTTGTTCTCCAGAGTGTCCTCGCCGTCGAGCAGTCCGGCGTCGTCCTGGATCTCGGACGCGTCGGGCTGGTAGACATCGTCTCCCCAACCGTCGGCGCTGTTCACGGCTACCTCCAGAGGATGGGGACGGGCCCGGTGCCGCCGTGGCCCGCGCCGGGCCGTCTGCACGGGCGCCGACGCCACCCGTCCCCCGGTCCATGAGGATCCGGGCGCTCCCCGAGCCGGTGCCTGACTCCAGCCTTCCACCGCAGCTCCCCACCACGCAACGCCACGCCCCGCACCGGGCCCGCGCACCGGTTCCCGCAGCCCGGAGGGAGGGTGGGAAGAGGGTGGGAACCGGTGCGGGCCGCTCAGCGGTGCGGGTTCACCCGTGCCAGGACCGCCACAGTGCCGCGTAAGCGCCGTCCGCGGCGACCAGTTCTCGTGACTGCCCAGCTCGCTGATGCGCCCGTTCTCCACGACGGCGATGACGTCCGCGTCGTGGGCGGTGTGCAGGCGGTGGGCGATCGCGACGACCGTCCGGCCGTCCAGCACCCGGGCCGGCGAGCGCTCCAGATGACGTGCCGCACGCGGGTCGAGCAGCGAGGTCGCCTCGTCCAGCACCAGGGTGTGCGGATCGGCGAGCACCAGCCGGGCCAGCGCGATCTGCTGGGCCTGCGCCGGGGTGAGCCCGAACCCGCCCGAGCCGACCTCGGTGTCGAGCCCCTCGTCGAGCGCACGCGCCCAGCCGTCCGCGTCCACCGAGCCGAGCGCCGCCCACAGCTCGGCGTCCTCGGCGTTCGTCCGGGCGAGCCGCAGATTGTCGCGCAGGGAGCCCACGAAGACGTGGTGCTCCTGGTTGACCAGGGCCACATGCGCCCGGACCCGCTCGGCGGTTATCCGCGACAGCTCGGCATCACCGAGGGTGACCCGGCCGTCCGGACACGTTGACGCCGCCACGCTCGGCGGGGCAACCGGTTTTGCATGTCACCGCACAGAACCAGCGCCCGGTGGGCGGCCGTCACCTCGCACGCGTCAGGAGGACACGTCACGCGGGGAGACCGTCCCGTCGATCAGGGCGTTCAGCAACTCGCCCAGCGTCTCGCGCTGTTCGTTCCCCAGCGGGGCCAGGATCTCCTCGGCCGCCGTCCTGCGCGCCGCGCGCAGCTCCCGTAGCGCCGCGCGTCCGTCGTCGGTGAGCTCGATCCGGATCACCCGCCGGTTGGCCGGATCCGGCACCCGCCGCACCTTGCCGTTCGCCTCCAGCCCGTCGACCAGGGTGGTCACCGCCCGGGGCACCACCTCCAGCCGCTCGGCCAGATCGGCCATGCGGGGCGGCGAGCCGTAGTGCGCGAGCGTGCGCAGCAGCCGCGACTGGGCGGGTGTGATCCCGAGTCCGCGCCGCTCCAGATGACGCTTCTGGATGCGGTGCACCCGGCGGGTGAGCCGGAGCAGCTGCTCGGCCAGCAGGCCGTCGGGATCGGAGGCGGTCATGCGGGAACGTTATCAGGATGCCGCTCATTGTGAGTACAGGTAACAATGGGTGCGGCTCTGCCACCTGGGGCCACCCGGGGCACCACCCTGGGACGCCCGACCCGCACCCGTAAGGAGACCATGCACCCCGACCACGAACCCGACTGGACCCCGCCCGCCGGTGCCGACGAGCAGCCCCGGCAGGTGCGGCGCATTCTGAGGCTCTTCCGCCCCTACCGGGGCCGCCTGGCGATCGTCGGCCTGCTCGTCGCGGCCGCGTCGCTGGTCTCGGTCGCCACCCCCTTCCTGCTGAAGGCGATCCTCGACGTGGCGATCCCCGAGGGGCGCACCGGGCTGCTCAGCCTGCTCGCACTCGGCATGATCCTCAGCGCGGTCCTCACCAGCGTCTTCGGCGTCCTGCAGACCCTGATCTCGACGACCGTCGGCCAGCGCGTCATGCACGATCTGCGCACCGCCGTCTACGGACGGCTCCAGCGCATGTCGCTCGCCTTCTTCACCCGCACCCGCACGGGTGAGGTCCAGTCCCGCATCGCCAACGACATCGGCGGCATGCAGGCGACCGTGACCTCCACGGCGACCTCCCTGGTCTCCAACCTCACCAGCGTGGTCGCGACCGTCGTCGCCATGCTCGCGCTCGACTGGCGGCTGACCGTGGTGACGCTGGTCCTGCTGCCGGTGTTCGTCTGGATCAGCCGCCGTGTCGGCGACGAGCGCAAGAGGATCACCACCCGGCGCCAGAAGCAGATGGCCGCGATGGCCGCCACCGTCACCGAGTCCCTTTCCGTCAGCGGCATCCTGCTCGGCCGCACCATGGGCCGCTCCGATTCCCTGACCGGCGCGTTCGCCCACGAGTCCGAGCGTCTGGTGGACCTCGAGGTGCGGTCCAACATGGCCGGCCGCTGGCGGATGGCCGTCATCACGATCGTCATGGCCGCCATGCCGGCCGTCATCTACTGGACCGCCGGAATCGCCCTGCAGACGGGCGGCCCCGAGGTCTCCATCGGCACGATCGTCGCGTTCGTCTCGCTCCAGCAGGGCCTCTTCCGCCCGGCCGTGAGCCTGCTGTCCACCGGCGTCCAGATCCAGACCTCGCTCGCGCTCTTCCAGCGCATCTTCGAGTACCTGGACCTTCCGGTCGACATCACCGAACGCGCGGACCCGGTGCATCTCGACCGGATCAAGGGCGAGGTCCGCTTCGAGAACGTCTCTTTCCGCTACGACGACAAGAGCGGCCCCGTTCTCGACGGCATCGACGTCACCGTCCCCCCGGGCGGCAGCCTCGCCGTCGTCGGCCCGACCGGCGCCGGCAAGTCCACCCTGGGCCATCTCGTGCCGCGGCTGTACGACGTCACGGGCGGCCGGGTCACCCTCGACGGGGTCGACGTGCGCGACCTCGACTTCGACACGCTGGCCCGCGCGGTCGGCGTCGTCTCCCAGGAGACCTACCTCTTCCACGCCACGGTCGCGGACAACCTGCGCTTCGCCAAGCCCGGGGCAACCGACGAGGAACTGCACGCGGCGGCGCGGGCGGCCCAGATCCACGACCACATCGCGGCCCTGCCCGACGGGTACGACACCGTGGTCGGCGAACGCGGCCACCGGTTCTCCGGCGGTGAGAAGCAGCGCCTGGCGATCGCCCGGACCATTCTGCGCGACCCGCCGGTCCTCGTGCTCGACGAGGCGACCAGCGCCCTGGACACCCGGACGGAGGCCGCCGTCCAGCAGGCCATCGACGCGCTGTCGGCCAACCGGACCACCCTCACCATCGCCCATCGGCTGTCCACCATCCGGAGCGCCGGCCAGATCGTGGTCCTCGACTCCGGCCGGGTGGCGGAACGCGGCACGCACGAGGAACTGCTGGAGCGGGACGGGCGCTATGCGGCCCTTGTACGCCGGGACGCCCAACTGGAGCCGACAAGATGAAGATATGCCGGGTTTGCGACGGTATGCGGGTTACCGTGCCCGCATGCAGACGAACACTCCGTCACGGAGCACCATCCGACTGACGCGCCGGGGCCGATTCGCCCTCGCGACGCTCGGGGCCCTCGTGGCCGGCACCGCCGTGGCGGTGCCGCTGCTGATCATGAAGGGCGACGACGAGGCCCGTCCCACGACCCTGGTGATCCCGGAAGGCTGGCGGGCGGGCCAGGTGTACTCCGCCATCGACAAGACCCTCGACCTCCCGGCGGGCACCACGAAGAAGTCCGTCGCCAAGGCGGACCTGAAACTGCCGAACGAGGCCGAGGGCAATCCCGAGGGCTACCTCTTCCCGGCCACCTATCCACTGGAGGACAAGCCGACCCCGCAACGGCTCCTGTCACGGATGGTCGACACGGCCAACAAGAAGTTCAACGGAGCCCCGATCGCCGCCGGTGCGCAGCGCAACGCGATGAACGTCTATCAGGCGGTCACGGTCGCGAGCATCGTCCAGGCGGAGGCCGCCACCAAGGCCGACATGGGCAAGATCGCCCGGGTGATCTTCAACCGCCTGGAGCGCGGGATGCCGCTCCAGATGGACTCGACCGTCAATTACGCCCTGGGCCGCTCGACGCCGGGCGCCACGGACGCCGACACCCAGGTCGACAGCCCCTACAACTCCTACCAGCGCATGGGCCTGCCTCCGACCCCGATCGACAGCCCCGGCGAGGACGCCGTGCGCGCCGCGATCAATCCCACACCGGGCGACTGGCTGTACTTCGTCACGGTGAGGCCCGGCGACACCCGCTTCACCGCCGACTTGGCGGAACACCAGCGCAACGTCGCCGAGGTCGAAGCCCAGCGGGAGAAGTCCGGCGAACCGGCGCGGACATGACCCGGCCGGCCCCGGGCGTCACGCCGCGGCCGGCTCCTCCTGCGCCAGCAGCCGCCTGATCTCCCGTACCGCCGCGCGTCCCGCCCGGTTGGCCCCGATGGTGCTGGCCGAGGGGCCGTATCCGACCAGGTGGATCCGCGGGTCGGCGACCGCCCGGGTGCCCTCCACCCGGATCCCGCCCCCGGGCTCCCGCAGCCGCAGCGGCGCGAGATGGCCGACCGCTGGCCGGAAACCGGTCGCCCAGAGGATGACATCGGCCTCCACCCGCCGGCCGTCCGCCCACTCCACACCGTCCGGTGTCATCCGGTCGAACAGGGGCCGGCGGTCGAGCACGCCGTCCGCGAGGCCCTGCCGGACCGCGTCGTTGAGCGGCAGCCCGGTCACCGAGACCACACTGCGCGGCGGCAGCCCCTGCCGCACCCGCTCCTCGACGAGTGCCACGGCCGCCCGCCCCGCCTCCTCGTCGAAGGGTCCTTCACGGAAGACCGGGGGCCGCCGGGTCACCCATGTCGTGTCCGCCGCGTACGGGGCGATCTCCAGCAGATGCTGGGTGCCCGAGGCACCGCCGCCCACCACGACCACCCGCTGCCCGGCGAACGCCTCGGGCCCGGGATACCGCGCGGTGTGCAACTGCCGTCCCCGGAACCTCTCCTGACCCGGACAGCGAGGCCAGAAGGGCCGGTCCCAGGTGCCGGTGGCGTTGATCAGCGCCCGCGTCGCCCAGGTGCCGTCCGAGCTCTCCACCAGCAGCCGCCCACCGGGCCCCTCGCGCACGGCCCGCACGTCCACCGGGCGCCGTACCCCCAGGCCGAACGTCCGCTCGTAGCGGGCGAAGTACTCACTGATCACCTCGGACGAGGCCCGCGCGGGGTCGGCACCCGCGAGCTCCATGCCGGGCAGCGCGTGCGTCCCGTGCACCTTGCCGTACGTCAGTGAGGGCCACCGGAACTGCCAGGCACCGCCGGGGCCTGGGGAGTGGTCCAGCACCACGAAGTCGCGGTCCGGCTCGAACCCGGTCCGCCGCAGGTGATAGGCGCCGGCCAGCCCTGCCTGCCCGGCGCCTATGACGACCACCTCGACCTCGCGCATGTCGTTCACGTTTCGACCAACAGTGCGGCGCCCATGGATCTTCCCCGCACGCTCCCGCACCAAGCCCGCCGCGTCGGCCAGGATGGAGGGCATGTCCGATGCCTTCACCACCCGAGTCCTGAACATCGCCACCGGCTCCGGCGAGAGGGTCGTCGACCTCACCGGCGACTGCGAGTCCTTCCTGCGGGAGGCGGCGGCCGGCCGCGACGGCCTGCTGAACGTCTTCGTGCCGCACGCCACCGCCGGGATCGCCGTCATCGAGACCGGCGCCGGAAGCGACGACGACCTCCTGTCGGCCCTGCACACCCTGCTCCCCGCCGACGACCGCTGGCAGCACCGTCACGGCAGCCCCGGCCACGGCCGCGACCACGTCGTGCCCGCCTTCGTACCACCGCACGCCACGCTCCCGGTGGTGAACGGCCGGCTGGAACTGGGCACCTGGCAGTCGGTCTGCCTGGTCGACACCAACAAGGACAACCCCGAGCGCCGGGTACGACTCAGCTTCCTCGGCTGACCCGAACCGCTTCCCCGGCTGACCCGGACCGCGCGACCACCGGTCCCCGGCACCGTCAGGAGGACCCGGGTTCCGGCCGGACTACGGTGACCGGGCAGTCGGCGTGGTACAGCAGGGCCTGGCTGACCGAACCGAGCAGCATCCCGGTGAAGCCGCCGTGCCCGCGAGTACCCGTCACCACAAGCTGGGACTCCCGGGTCGCCTCCAGCAGCGCGTGACGTACCCGGGCCCGCTCCAGACGCAGCTCCACGGCGACCCCGGGATGAGCGGCCCGCTCGGGGGCCACCGCCTCCTCGAGCAGCCGGCGGTGCCGCTCCTCGAGCCGGTCCAGATCCACCACCACGTTCAACGGGTCGGCCGGACCCTCGTACGGCGTCGTCTCGCTCCAGGTGTTCCACACGTGCATCGCGACCAGCGGAGCCCCGCGCAGCGCGGCCTCGGCGAAGGCGAAGGCCACGGCGGCTTTTCCGGCCGGCGAACCGTCCACGGCGAGCAGGAGAGGCCCCCGCGGATCCTCCCGGCCGCGCACCACCATCAGCGGACCGTGCCCGTGCGCCGCCAGCTGCCCCACCGTCGAGCCCAGCAGCAGACCCCCGAACCCGGTGCGGCCCCGCCCGCCGACCACCGTCAGCACCGCGTGCCGCGACTCGGCTCGCAGCACCGTCAGCGTTTCACCGGCCGCCACGGTCCGGGTGATCTCCAGTCCCGGCGCGAGGTGGTGCGCGCGCTCCTCCGCCTGCGCCAGCACCCCGTGGATCATCGGATCCAGGTCGGCGTGGCGGCTGAAGGCGTGCACGAGCCGCAGTCGTGCGCCGCGCATCTGTGCCTCACGGGCCGCGACATCGACCGCGGCGAGGCTGGACGGCGAACCGTCCACGCCAACGATCACCGTGTCGTCCACTGCACACTCCCGTCGCCGGGCGTGCACACGAGTACCCACCGCGGACGGCAGATACGCGTCGTAACCCCGGAGCGTGGACGGCAGTCGTCCAACGGGCGAGAAGACTCCCCCGGCATCCTTTCCCCCGCTCAGGGCCGTGTCCATCCGTGACGACACCCATGTTCCGGCCGATTGGCGGGATGGCACCATTGCCCCCTGGGGGCGCACCACCATCGTCGTGCGACGACGGGCCGGGCACCCCTGACCGACGACATCAGAAGAATCTGGAAGGGGACGGGCTGTGCCTGCTCCACGGATGAGCGCGACGCCGCTGCCGGGCATCGGTGTGAAATACGACCTCACCACGCGTGAGCACGAGCACCTGTCCGTGATCGCGCACCGCGACGGTGCCCGCACAGTCAACGTCTACCGCTCGGACGACCCGGACGCCTGCGCCCGGTCGCTGCGTCTGACGGTCGCCGAGTCGGCAGCGCTCATCGACGCCCTGATGCCCGCCCACCACAGTCCCAACCTGCTGCACACCACCGACCTGGGGCTGGTCGCCGAGCGCATCGAACTGTCCTCCGTCTCCCACTGGAACGGCCGGCTGCTGGGCGAGACCCGCTTGCGCACCGACACCGGCGCGTCGATCGTGGCCGTGCTGCGGCGCGCGGAGGCGATCCCGTCGCCCGCGCCGGACTTCCGGCTGGCCGGCGGGGACACCCTGATCGTGATCGGCACCCGCGAGGGCATCGAGGCCGCCGCCGAGATTCTCGGGCGGGAGTGAGCGCGTGCACTCTTCCGCGGTCTTCCTGATCGAATTCGGCGCGATCATCCTCGGGCTCGGCCTGCTGGGACGACTCGCCGGACGTCTTCAGTTCTCCCCCATCCCCCTCTATCTGCTGGCCGGCCTCGCATTCGGCGAGGGTGGCCTGCTGCCGCTCGGCGCGAGCGAGGAGTTCGTCGCGATCGGCGCCGAGATCGGCGTGATCCTCCTGCTGCTGATGCTCGGCCTGGAGTACACGGCCAGCGACCTCGTCTCCAACCTCAAGACCCAGTACCCGGCCGGCCTCGTGGACATGGCGCTCAACGCCCTGCCCGGCGCCGCCCTGGCCCTGCTCCTCGGCTGGGGCCCGGTCGCCGCCGTGGTCCTGGCCGGCGTCACCTGGATCTCCTCCTCCGGCGTCATCGCCAAAGTGCTCGGGGACCTCGGACGGCTCGGCAACCGGGAGACCCCGGTCATCCTCAGCATCCTGGTGCTCGAGGACCTGGCGATGGCCGTCTACCTGCCGATCATCACCGCCCTGGTGGCCGGCGTGAGCCTCGCCACGGGCAGCGTCACGCTGGCCGTCGCGCTGGGGGTCGCCGGGCTGGTGCTGTTCGTCGCCGTCCGCCACGGCCGGGTGATCTCCCGCTTCGTCTCCAGCGATGATCCTGAGAAGCTGCTGCTGGTCGTGCTGGGCCTCACCCTGCTGGTCGCGGGACTCGCCCAGCAGTTGCAGGTGTCGGCGGCGGTGGGCGCGTTCCTGGTGGGCATCGCCCTGTCCGGGGAGGTCGCCGAGGGCGCGCACAACCTGCTGGCGCCGCTGCGGGACCTGTTCGCCGCGGTGTTCTTCGTCTTCTTCGGCCTGCACACCGATCCCCAGTCGATCCCGCCGGTGATCCTGCCCGCTCTGGGGCTCGCCGTCGTCACCGCGCTGACGAAGATCGCCACCGGCTACTGGGCGGCCCGCCGGGCCGGGATCTCCCCCAAGGGCCGCTGGCGCGCGGGCGGCACTCTGGTCGCCCGCGGCGAGTTCTCCATCGTCATCGCCGGGCTGGCAGTCACCGCCGGTGTCGAGCCGGACCTCGGTCCGCTGGCCACGGCGTACGTCCTGGTCCTGGTCGTCCTCGGTCCGCTCACGGCCCGTTTCACCGAGCCCGTCGCACTGCGCCTGGCGCGCAGCCGCACGGCGGCGGCCGACGCCCTGCCCGCACGGAGCACGACGCCGGCCGCGGAGACGCTGGAACCGGTGGAGGACAGCGGCCTCGAACGCTGACACCCCGCCGCCCGCCTCGAGGAGGCCCTCAGCCGTGCGCACGGCCGTGCCCGGTCACCGCGCGCGGTTCCGGTTGGGGGTCCTGATCCGGAACACGGCCATCGGGGGTGAGCCGCCTCGGCACATGCGCCCGGTCGGGTGACGGCCTCACCCGACCGGGCGGACCCGGAGTCCACGGCGTACCACCGGCGCACGACGGCGCGTTGCTCCGGCATGGACAGTACTGGGACGGCGCGGCGCCTTCTCGGGCACGACGCCGCACGCCGGACGTACGCCGAACTCACCAGCGGGTACGCGGGGCACACGCCCATTTACGCCACGCTCGTCGCGGAGTGGCGGGCCAGGGGTCATACGGTCCCCGAGCACCGCGACGGCCTGTGGGCCTCCTTCGCCGCCGCGACGGCGAGTGAACGCGCCACGGTGCTGCCCGTACCCTTTCGCGTTCCCGTGCTGCGCCCGCCCGCCGAGGGCACCCGCGACGACGTCACCAGCAGTCCGGCCCCGCGGGCTCCGCGCTGACCGGCGCCAGCACGGCGAGCGTGCCGGTCGCCCGGCGCAGGGCCAGTTCGAGCGGAGCGGGCGCGTGCAGGGTGCCGGTACCGTCCGGCGGGACAAGCCACTCGAGCCGGCCGGCGGGCCGGTACGGCGGCGGGACGGCGACCCAGGACCCGCGGCCGACGTGCCGCACCCCGAACCCCACCCACTCACTGACCGGGTCGGGCGGCAGGAAGAACCCCACCCTCCGCGCCGTGACGTCCACCAGCGTCGGTCCGGGCGCCTTCAGGGGATCGCGCCACAGGATGTCGAGGGCGAGCAGTCCGAGCCGGTCGGGCACGCTGAGTACGTCCCAGTAGCGGCCCGCGGCGAGCAGCGCCGTCCCCTTGCCGTGGTCCCACTCGCGCTTGCACTCCTGGGGATCGGTGGCCGCCGCGGCCAGCCATTCGACGGCTTGCTTCCACATCAGGCTGTGCATGTCCCACCCCGGGCGCGGTCGGCCGCGCCGCTGCGGGGCGCGTGCGGTACGGCCATGTTGATAGATATTTCTATCCGCCGGAAGGGGTGGCGTGGGCTGGCGTTTTCGGCCGCCGAGGGTGGACGCCGTATGCCTGGGGAGATGCCGTATGCCCGGGGAGACGAGAACACCCCCGGCCGGGAGATCCGGCCGGGGGTGGGTGTACGCCCGCGCACCAGGGTGTTCGGCGGCGTACCCGGGTCAGTTGCCGCGTTCCGCGCGCTCCTGGTCGCGCTTCTTGATGCGTGCCGCCTCCTTGCGGACCTCGGCCTGGGTGGCGCGTTCCCGCTCCAGCCACTCGGGGCGCTCCTGCTTCAGCGCCTCGATCTGCTCGGTGGTGAGGGGCTCGGTGACTCCGCCGCGCGCGAGACCGGCGATGGACACGCCCAGCTTCGCCGCGACCACCGGGCGGGGGTGCGGCCCGTCACGCCGCAGATCCCGCAGCCACTGCGGCGGATCCGCCTGGAGCGCGTTGAGTTCGGCGCGTGAGACGGCACCCTCCCGGAAGTCGGCGGGGGTGGCCTCGAGGTACACACCCAGCTTCTTCGCCGCGGTCGCGGGCTTCATCGTCTGGGTGCTCCGGTGCTGCGTCATGGCGTCCAGGGTATCGAGCGTGCGCACCGCCCCCGACCACGGCCGGTAACCTGGCCAGGTGACAGCCTCGGAAGTGTCCCCCTCGTTCCGGCTCGTGTACGTGCCCGGCGTGATGCCCGACAAATGGGTGCGCGTCTGGAACGAGCGGCTGCCCGGCGTCCCGCTGACCCTCACCCAGGTGCCCGCCGACGCGGCGCAGGGGCTGCTGCTGGGCGGGGAGGCCGACGCGGGCCTCGTCCGGCTGCCCGTCGACCGTACGGTGTTCAGCGCCATCCCCCTCTACACCGAGCAGACGGTCGTCGTGGTGCCGAAGGACCACCTCGTCACGGCTGCCGACACGGTGTCCCCCGAGGACCTCGCCGACGACATCGTGCTGCACCCCCTCGACGACGTCCTCTCCTGGGAGAGCCTGCCCGGACGGCCTGCCCTGGAACGTCCCGCCACCACCGCCGACGCCGTCGAGCTGGTCGCGGCCGGGATCGGCGTCCTCGTCGTACCGCTGTCGCTCGCCCGGCTGCACCACCGCAAGGACCTCACCCACCGGCCGCTCGAAGCGGCTCCCCAGTCGAGCGTGGCCCTGTCCTGGCCCGAGGCGGCGACCACGGACCGGGTGGAGGACTTCATCGGGATCGTCCGCGGCCGGACCGTCAACAGCACCCGCGGCCGGGCACAGCAGCCGGCGCAGGAGAAGAAGCGCGGGCGGAGCGACGGGAGCGGCACCCGGAGCCGGCAGCCCGCCGGCGGGTCCGCCGGCCGCGGCCGCCGGTCGGGTACCGGGGGCACGACGAAGAACCCGCGGCGGGGCAGGCCCCGCCGCGGGTCGTGACCGGACGGTCCGCCCCCCTACTTGACCGTCGAGGACGGTGACGGTGCCGGCGAGGCCGTGTTGAGGTCCTGCAACTCCTTGGGGATCTCCAGCGCGAGGACCGGCGCACCCGGCTGTGGCGCCGGCGGCGTCACCGCCTCCCCCGGCATCTTGGGCGGGCTGGTCTGCTGGAAGTTGACCTGCTCATGGTTGACCATGCCCGTCTTCTCCAGCACCGTGATGTGGTCGAGCACCGTGTCGTTGGCCTGGTCGGCCAGCTGCCGCACCAGGGTGTTCCTGGTGTTGGCCCGGATGTTGGCGATGGCCGGGAAGATCTGCCCGTGCGTCACGCGCATGATGTTCACCGCCGTGGAGTCGAACTCCTTGCCATTGGTGGCCTTCACCGTCTCCACGAACCCCTGCTGCTGGGGAGACGCCACGTTCGGCAAGGTGATGCCCAGCTCCACGGAGATCTTGCGGCAGGACGCGTCGAGGCGGCCGTGGCCCACGACCAGATGCTCGCCGGCCTCCTTCATCTCGGGCGTCGTCCCCCGCTCCATCGCCAGCAGTCCCAGCGGGTGCTCCCACAGTCCGGCCGCGCGCACCTTCACCACGAAGTCGCGGTCCGCCTCGGTGAGCGGGCCATAGTTCGTGTTGGCCACCACCCGGTCCGGCTTGGTCGATGTGTTCTGTACGCCCAGCATGGTGGGATAGGCGAGCGCGGTGAGGGTGAGGATCATGGCTCCGCCCACGAACGCGGTTCCTGCCGTGCTGCGCGAGATGCGCATCGTGCCTCCTGGGATATGAACGGCCCAACAGCAGGGAGTACGGACGTGAGGCGCGAGACAATCACCGTCCGGGAAAGAATTTTCGGTCGCTGCGGAACGCGTGGGCGGCCTTCCGCGTCACCGATGCCCCCGTCGGCGCGGCCCGCCCGACCGGGGTTCGCCGTGGACCGCAGGCCTGTGACCAGCGCGCTTCCCGCCCCGGAAGGGGTCCGCCGTCCGGACCCGGGCGAACGGGACCGTGCCGGCGGCACGCAGTGAACCCCGGCGGCGCGTAGGCGGACGTGCTCAAGATCACACACCGGGGGGCGCTCTTCAGGAGCGCCGGCGGGTCTCCGCGAGCCAGGCGTGCGCGGCCCGCGCCGTGAACTCCGCCTGCCCGCCCGGCAGCAGCAGACCCGCGGTGGCGAACTCGGGGGCGTCGGCCTGCGCGGTGACGTACGGGACGGCGATGCAGTGCATGCCGGCCGCATGCGCGGCCGCGGCGCCCGGGGCGGCGTCCTCGACGACCACACAGCCGGCCGGGTCCGCGCCGAGCCGGCGGGCCGCCTCCAGGAAGACATCGGGGGCCGGCTTTCCGTGCGTCACCTCGTCGGCCGAGACGACGGTGCGCAGATACGCGTCCAGGCCCGTGCCGGCCAGGATCGCCCCGATCGCCTCGGGCGAGGAACCGGAGGCCACGGCCATCGGGACGCCCTCGGCCGCCAGCAGCTTTACGAACGCCCGCATCTCCGGGAACACCCGGGTCGAGGCGCCGGCCAGCCTCAGATAGTGGCCGTTCTTGACCGCGAGGAGTTCGTCGACCGGGGCGGACAGGCCGTAACGCCGCCTCCAGTCGGTGATCGTCTCCCGCGTGCTGATCCCGACGTAGCGCTCGTGCTCCGCCCAGGAGAAGTCCGGAACCCCGTACTCGGCGAGGGTCTGCCGCCCGGCCTCGTAGTAGTTCGGCTCGCTGTCCACGAGCGTTCCGTCGAGATCGAAGATGACCGAGAGGGTGCCGAGCGTGCTCATGGGGTCCAGGATGACAGGGCTCACTTCCGCGACGTCCGGCCGATCGACTCCACCAGCGGCAGCAGCCGGTGCGGGACGCGCTCGCGCAGCGCCACCTCACTGCGGGTGCGGACCACGCCGGGCAGACTGATCAGCTTTTGGATGACGTCCTCCAGATGGGCGTTGTCGCGCGCCACGACCCGGGTCAGCAGATCGCCGCCGCCGGTGATGGAGAACGCCTCGACGATCTCCGGTACCGCGGCGAGCGCCTCACCCACCTCGTCCAGATGCCCCTGGGTCACCTGGATGTGCACGAACGCGAGCACGGGGTGGCCCAGTGCGGCGGGGGAGAGCACCGGCCCGGTGCCGGTGATCACGCCCTCCCGCTCCATCCGGTCCAGACGGGCCTGCAGGGTGCCGCGGGCGACCCCGAGAATCCGGGCGTACTCGCGCACGCTGGTGCGCGGCCGCTCCAGCAGCAACCGCAGGATGCGGGTGTCGAGCTCGTCCACCGCCATGAGGTCCCGGGTTCCCGTCTCGGCCATTGGCACGTCGATGGCCGTAGGAGTGCCGTCAGTAATGTACCAATGGCCCACTTCGGAACCAGTCGGTTGAGCCACTGGTGGTGGACATGCTGATATGGATACGTCGATGGCGCTGCGGACTCCGCGGCGCCTTTTTCATGCCACGGTGCACACCATCGGAAATCCCAGGGGGCGATACGTGCTGAAGAGGGTGTTCATGGCTCCGGACCCGGGCCGGACGCGGCTGCGCTTCGCGGCGCGGGCCGTGCTCGGCGTCGGTCTGGCCGTCGTCGTCTGCGGCCTGGCCGGACACTCGCTCACCGGTGCCATTATTGGCGGGCTGGCCGCGCTGATCGCCCTGTTCACTGTCACCGATGCCACGGTCCGCGGACAGGCGGTCACCACCGCGCTGCTGCCTGCCGCCGGTCTGCCGGTGCTCGCGGCCGCGGCCGTGCTGCACGACCAGCCGGTGGCACGGGACCTCACCTTCCTCGCCGTCGTCGGGCTGGGCGTGTACTCCCGGCGCTGGGGCCCCCGCGGACACAGCCTCGGGGTGTTCGCGTTCATGACGTACTTCATGGCGCAGTTCCTGCACCCGCGCCCGGCCCAGCTTCCCGAGCTGTACGCCTCCGTCCTGCTGTCCGTGCTCGCCGCGGCCGCGGTGCGCTTCGGACTGTGGTGCTACGAACGCCGGCTGCCCCCGGCCGCCGTACCGGCGCCGCCCCCCGGCACCGGGCTCGCCCGGGTGACCACCCGCCAGGCGGTCCAGGCGACCGCCGGCGCGGGATTCGCCCTGGTCGTGGGCCAGCTGGTGTCCGGGCAGCGCTGGTACTGGGCCGTCGCCGCCACCTGGTGGGTGTTCGTCAACACCACCTCGCGCGGCGAGACCCTGGTACGCGGTTTCCGGCGGGTGCTGGGCACGGTCCTCGGCATCGCTCTCGCGCTGTTCCTCGCCGTCCCCGCCCACGGGGAGGGGCCGCTCACGGCCCTGGTCGTCGCCGTCTCCGTGTTCGGCATCTTCTACACCGCCGCCGTGTCCTACACCTGGATGATGCTCTGGGTGACGGTGCTCGCCGCCATGCTGTACGGCCTGCTGGGCGTGCTGTCCCCCGGTCTGCTGGCGCTGCGGCTCGTGGAGACCGGCGTCGGCGCGCTCGGCGCCGTGCTCGCGGTGGCGTTCGTCCTGCCCGTGACCACGCACAGCATCACCGACGTCTGGATCCAGCGGGCCCTGCGCTGCGTCCACGCGTGCACCGCCGAGGCCGCCGCGCGGCTGGCCGGGACCCCGGGCGCCGATCCGGCACCGCTGGTGACGGAGCTGGAAGAGCTGCTCGCCCGGGTGCGCCTCTCGGTCGCCCCCCTGGTGCACCCGCTGAACCCCATGCTCGGCCGCAAGCGGCGCGCCCGCCGGGTGCTCGCCCTGCTGGACGAATGCGCCCGGGAGATCCGCGGGCTCGTCGCCGTCGCCGCCGACCCGGAGGCCTCGCAGGACGTCCGGCTGACCGCCGCCTGCTGGCGGGTGGAGGCCGCGGTGGCGGCGCTCACCGGCGGCCGGGACGTCGCGGTACGGACGGCCCCGGCCGCCGCGGAACCCGCCCTGGCCCACCTCCACGGGCTGGAGCGGGCCCTCGGCGAACTCGCCGCGCCGCTGCGGGCATCCTCCGGCTCCCCGCTGGTCGGCGCCTGATCCGCACAAGACGCGCGGAACGATCCACGGCCACCGCTGGTCTAGACCTTGTCTGATCGACTGCTACCGTCACCCCGGGTCGGCATCGGACGAGAGGGGACCGTGGTGGCGGACGGCAGGCGGCGGGCGTTCATCGGATCGTTCACGTCCGCGGGCGGCCGGGGCATCGTCACCGCGGCCGTCGCCCCGGGCAGCGGTGCGCTGACCGTCCTGGGCGGCGTGGACGCCGTATCCGATCCGTCCTGGCTGACCCTGTCGCCCGACGGCCGCATGCTGTACGCGGTCAGCGAGACCGCCGAGGGCGCCGTGGCCGCGTTCCGGGTGACCGGGAGCGGACCGGAACCGGCCGGGCCCGCGGTCCCGGTGGACGGCAGCGGGCCGACCCACCTCAGCCTCTTCGACGGTCACGTCCTCACCGCGAACTACGGATCCGGCAGCGTCAGCGTCGTACCGGTGCGTCCTGACGGCTCTCTCGCACGCGCCGTCTCCGGGGTGCTCCGGCACAGCGGCTCCGGCCCTCATCCACAGCGCCAGCAGGGCCCGCACATGCACCAGGTGCAGCCCGACCCCAGCGGCCGCTGGGCGGTCGGCGTCGACCTCGGCACCGACTCGGTACGGGTGTGCACCCTGACGGACGGCGCTCTCGTGCCGCACCGGGAGATCGCCCTGCGTCCGGGCTCGGGACCGCGCCACCTGGCCTTCCATCCGGACGGTGCCGGTGCGTACGTCCTCAACGAGCTCAGCCCCTCGCTCGTCGTCTGCCGCTGGGACGCCGCCGAGGGCCTGCTGAAGCCGCTCGCCGAGATCCCGGTCCTGCCCGGCACCCCGGCCGGCGACGCGTATCCCTCCGGTGTGGCCGTCTCGCCCGACGGCCGCTTCGTGTGGACCGCGACCCGCGGCGAGGACGTCCTCTCCGTGTTCGCGGTCGAGGCGGGCGGCAGGGCGCTGACTCCGCTCACCACCGTGCCCTGCGGCGGCCGCTGGCCCCGCGCGATCACCGTTTCCGAGGGGGTTCTGTACGTCGCGAACGAGCGCTCCGGCGACGTGACCTGGTTCTCCCTCGACCCGGACACGGGCGTGCCGCGGCGCGCCGGCTCCGTCCCGGTGCCCGCCGCGTCCTGTGTCGTCATGGGCTGACCGGCGCCCGGTCACGCCGAAAGGGCCCGCCCCGGAATTCCGGAGCGGGCTCTTTCGGCGTCCTGCGTGGACCCGTCGCCTCAGTGGGCCGGGGTGCTCTGCGCCTGCTGCGGGGCGATGCCCAGCGCGGTCGTGTACTTGGCCAGCGCCAGCTTGCCGATCGCCGGGTACGGGCCGAGCGCCTCGGCGGCGGAGCAGCCCGCCTCCTTCGCGGCCTCCTCGATCAGGCTCGCGTCGATCTCCGGGCCGATCAGATACGGCGCCAGCGCCAGCTGCTGCGAACCGGAGCCGCGCAGCTGCTCGGCCACGGAGGCGATGGAACCCTCCTGGTCCAGAGCGGCCGCCATCACCGGCACGGCGAGGCGCGCGGCGAGCAGCATGCCGGTGATCCCGGCCGCCTGCACCGCCTCGTCGCCGCCCACGGAAGCGAGGATGATGCCGTCCGCGGCGGTCGCCACGGTGAACAGCCGGGCACGGTCGGCGCGGGCCAGCCCCGCCTCCGACAGCCGGACGTGCAGCCCCTCCGCGAGCAGCGGGTGCGGGCCCAGCACATCGGTCAGCTCGGCGGCGACCCGACTGTCCATCACGGCCTGGCGCACCTGGCGCAGCAGCGAGCTGTCCGGGCCGGCGAGCAGGGGTACGACGACGGCGACGGGGCCGTCGGACTCCTTGATGTCCATGCCGGCGGCACGGGCCTGCTCGAAGCGGGCGGTGCGCTCCTCGGCCGCGTGCGCGAGGACGGACGTCAGCGAGGGAAACTCGTCGTCGCCGTCCAGATAGCCGATCCGGGCGTCCAGACCGGGCAGCTCGGAACGGGCGATGCTGATGACCTCGTCGGCGAGCGAGCGGGTGGCACTACTGGGCGTACCAGGCACGGCGAGGACGAGCGCGGGCGCGTCCTCGGGAGCCACCAGGGGTTCGGGACGGCGGTGCCGTCCGGGCTGGCGGGGGCGCGGCATTCGTACTGGCAGGCCGGACGCGGGCCCAGTGGGGGTGCTCATGTTGCGGCATGTTAGTGGCTTCCTGGGCTCCCCTGTTCGGGGAGGGGGCAGGTGAGCGGTATCCGTCCGGTTTTGTCTGGAGAGTTACGTACGGGTGTCGGTTGCGCGGGTGGCGTTCTCACCGGTCGTGCTCGTCACGCTCAGTAGCTTTTCCGCACGCGGGAGAGTGAAGGAGTCGGTGGTGAGAGCCTCCGCCATGCGCACCGCCCCGTGCAGCGGATCCCCCTCTGCCGTGATCCGCCGCGCCGACGGCAGCCGCTTCGCCAGCTCCTCGTCCACGAGACCCAGCAGCGTGGTCCCCATCCCGAACAGGCCGCCGGTGAGAGCGACCGCCGGCTCGCCCTCGGCCGGACAGACCGCCGCCGCCGAGTCGGCCATGTGCTGGGCCGCCGCGCGCAGGATGTCCACGGCGACAGGGTCGCCGCCGGCCGCGCACTCGCCGACCCGCGGCGCGAACGAGGCGAGCACGGCCGGCCGGTCGCTGCGGGGATACACCAGGCCCGGCAGCCCGGTCACCGGCCCGAACATCTGCTCCGCGCTCTCCAGCAGCCGGGCGGAGCCGCCCTGGCGCCCGTCATGGGCGCGCAGCGCCGCCTCCAGACCCGCCCGTCCGATCCAGGCGCCGCCGCCGCAGTCGCCGAGCAGATGACCCCAGCCGTCCGCCCGGCGCCAGCCCGTCAGATCGGTGCCGATCGCGATGAGGCCGGTGCCTGCGGCGATCACCGCTCCGGGCCGGGGCCCGAGGGCACCCACATAGGCGGTGACGGCGTCGGCGGCCAACGCCAGCCGCCGCACACCCAGTTCCCGGGAGAGCGCGCCCGGCAGCTCCGCGCGCAGCGCGTCCCCCAGACTGGCCAGCCCGGCCGCGCCGACGACGGCCGTGTCCAGCCGGCCGACCCCCGCCTCGGAGCACAACGCGCGTGCCATCGGCACCAGTTGTTCCAGGAAGTACCCCGGGTCGATGCCCCGGCTCCCGGTGGGCACCGGCTCCTTGGACGCGGCCCGGGCCAGCGGACCGCGTCCGCCGGCCCCGACGACGACCCGCAGACCGGAGCCTCCGGAGTCCACGGCGAGGAAGCCGGTGCCGGTCACGGCAGGCGCCAGTCCACCGGCTGGCCGCCCTGACGGATCAGCAGGTCGTTGGCCCGGCTGAACGGGCGCGAGCCGAAGAACCCGCGGTCGGCGGACATGGGGGAGGGATGCGCCGACTCGACCGCGGGCAGATTCCCCAGCAGCGGACGGCAGTTGCGGGCGTCACGCCCCCACAGAATGGAGACGAGCGGTTTGCCGCGCCCGGCCAGCGCTCGTATCGCCTGCTCGGTGACCTCCTCCCAGCCCTTGCCGCGGTGGGCGCCCGGCTTGCGCGGGGCCGTCGTCAGCGCCCTGTTGAGCAGCAGCACCCCCTGCTCCGTCCACGGCGTGAGATCGCCGTTCGACGGCTGGGGCAGGCCAAGGTCGGTGTTCAGCTCCCGGAAGATGTTGATGAGGCTGCCGGGCAGCGGCCGCACCTCGGGCGCGACGGAGAACGACAGCCCCACCGCGTGCCCCGGCGTCGGGTACGGGTCCTGACCGACGATCAGGACGCGTACCTCGTCGAACGGCTGCTGGAAGGCCCGCAGGACGTTCGCTCCGGCCGGGAGGTAGGTGCGCCCCGCGGCGATCTCCGCGCGCAGGAAGTCCCCCATCGCGGAGACCCGTCCGGCCACCGGTTCCAGGGCCTTGGCCCAGCCTGCTTCGACGATTTCGTTCAAGGGTCGTGGTGCCACGGGCGTCACCCTACTGCCGCGACGGCGGTGGAGATCAACCAGAGGCCGGGACCCGGCGGGATCGTCCTCCGGTTCATCCGACGACCGCGGCGCGCACGCACAGCACATCCGGCAGATGTGCCGCCAACTGCCGCCAATGGTCGCCGTCGTCGTCCGACGCGTACACCTCGCCGTTGCGGTTGCCGATGTAGATCCCGGCCGGGTCCTCGCCGTCGTGGCACATCGCGTCGCGCAGCACCGTGCCGTAGTGATCGTCCTGCGGCAGCCCCGCCGCGAGCGGCTCCCAGCTTCTGCCGGCGTCCGCCGTCCGGAAGACCCGGCAGCGCCGACCGGCCGGCACCCGGTCGGAGTCGGCGTTGATGGGGAACACATAGGCGGTGTCACCGCGGTGGGGATGGGCCACCACCGCGAAGCCGAACGTCGACGGCAGCCCCTCGCCGATGTCCGTCCAGCGCCCGCCCGCGTCGTCGCTGCGGTACACCCCCCAGTGGTTCTGCAAGTACAGCCGGTCCGGGTCCGCCGCGTCGCGGGCGACCTTGTGCACGCACTGCCCGAACTCCGGGTTCGGGTCCGGCAGAAACACCGCGGACACCCCGGAGTTGGACGGGGCCCAGCTCGCGCCGCCGTCCAGGGTGCGGAACACGCCCGCCGTGGAGACGGCCACCGTCACCGCCCGGGCGTCGCGCTCGTCGGTGAGCACGGTGTGCAGACCCTCACCGCCGCCGCCCGGCACCCACTTCGCACGGGTGGGGTGCTCCCACAGCGGCCGGACCAGCTCGAACGACTCTCCGCGGTCCTCCGACCGGTAGAGCGCGGCCGGCTCGGTACCCGCGTACACCACATCGGGTTCGGCCGCGGCCGGGTGCAGCTGCCAGACCCGCTCCAGCGAAGCCCCCGTGTCCTGGGGGAACTTGACGGCCGGCCGAGCCGGTTCGGTCCAGCTGCGGCCGAGGTCGTCGGAGTGGAACACCGAGGGACCCCAGTGCGCACTGTCACCGCCGGCGAGCAGCCGGGGGCTCGTCCCACGGGTGTCGATCGCGACCGAGTACACGGCCTGCGCGTTGAAATAGGGACTTTCGTCGAACTCCCAGGCGCCACCCCGCCGGCGCCCGATGAACAGACCCTTGCGGGTGCCCACGGCGAGCAGTACCTCGGTCATGCCGATCACCTCCGCGACGTCGTCCTCGACGTCCTGATTCCAGACACGGGTCAGTGTGCACCCCACCACTGACAGTCACCTCCGGATCGCCCTGCACCGCAGGTCGGCGCAGTGCGGCGGCGCCTGCGCCTGCGCGTGAGCAAGCGCCTGCCGGCACATCCGCAGCAGGCCGTGCAGGGGCGTCCCCGCCGGGCCCAGCCGCACCGTCAGTGCGGCGGTCGGATGGCGGGTGTGCGGGTTCTCGGCCCAGGCCGCGCTCAGTACCTCCACCCCGGTCTCCGGTTCTCCTGCGACCCGCCACAGGGCCTGTGCGGCGGATGTCCGTTCCCACAGGTCCGCGGCCCGGGTGAGTCGCCGCAGCGCGGGCAGGCCGGCCCGGCCCGCCGGGCCAACCCGCACCGTCAGTGCGGTGGTCGGATGGCGGGTGTGCGGGTTCTGGGGCCAGGCCGCGCTCAGTACCTCCACCGCGGTCGCTGGCTCTCCGGCGACCCGCCACAGGGCCTGCGCGGCGGACGTCTGCTCCCACCGGTCCGCGGACCGGGTGAGCCACCGCAGCCCGGGCAGCCCGGGCCGGCCCGCCGGGCCCAGCCGCCCCAGCGCCTCGGCCGCCGCCCTGCGGGCACGGCCCCTGGGGTCCTCCAGCGCGGCGAGCAGGACGGGCAGGACCGCTTCCGGGTCCCCCTCCACCGCCCACAGGGCCTCCGCCGCCGCCAAAACGCTCGCACTGGGCAGAAGAGCACGCAGGTCCGCCGCGGCGAGAAGACGCAGCGCGGACGCCTCCGGCACGTCCCGCAGCCGGAGTTCCCCCGGCATGCCGTTCATCCGTACGGCCACCGGTGCCGCTCCGGCGTCGCCGAGCGCCGTCAGCGCGGGCAGCAGGGAGCAGGCGCGACGGTGCGCGAACTGTGCGCACGGTGGCTTGATGACGTGTCAGGCGCCGCCCGGCAGCGCGCGCTCGACGATCGCGTCCACTCCGGCCGTCGAGGGCAGCGTGCCGAAGGCGTGCCCCCAGTCGCCGCCCAGCCGGGTCGCGCAGAAGGCGTCGGCGACCGCGGACGGGGCGTGCCGTACGAGGAGGGAGCCCTGAAGTGTCAGCGCGATCCGCTCCACCAGCCGCCGAGCGTTCGCCTGCGACCCCTGCGCCAGCTGGTCCTTCAGCCCGGCCACCGCCGCGTCCAGCCGGGCGTCCGCTCCGCGCGTCAGGGCGAGTTCGTCGAAGAGCGCCTGCGCGGTGGCCGGTTCCCGGCCGAGTGCGCGCAGTACGTCGAGGGCGTTGACGTTCCCCGAGCCCTCCCAGATCGACAGCAGCGGGGCCTCGCGGTAGTGCCGGGGCATCCCCGACTCCTCGACGTAGCCGTTGCCGCCCAGGCACTCCAGGGCCTCGGCGGTGAAGGCCGGGCCGCGCTTGGTGACCCAGTACTTCCCCGCCGCCGTCGCGATCCGGCGGAAGGCGGCCTCCCCGGCGTCCCCGCGCACCGCGCGGTCCGCCGCCCCGGCCAGCCGCAGGGTGAGGGCCGTGGCGGCCTCGGACTCCAGCGCCAGATCGGCCAGAACGTTGCGCATCAGCGGCTGGTCCACCAGCCGCGCCCCGAACGCGCTGCGGTGGCGCACATGGTGGCCCGCCTCCACGAGGGTCTTGCGCATCAGCGCCGCCGACATCATCACGCAGTCCAGCCGGGTGCAGTTGACCATCTCGATGATGGTCTTCACACCCTGACCCTCCGGGCCGACCAGCCAGGCGACCGTGCCGTCGAACTCGGGCTCGGACGAGGCGTTGGAGCGGTTGCCCAGCTTCTCCTTCAGCCGCTGGATGCGGAACGTGTTGCGGGTGCCGTCGGGCAGGACGCGCGGCACCAGGAAGCACGACAGCCCGTCCGGGGCCTGCGCCAGCACCAGGAACACGTCGCACATCGGCGCCGAGGTGAACCACTTGTGCCCGCGCAGGGTGTAGACACCGGGCTCGGCGGTCGGTGCCGCCGTGGTGGTGTTGGTCCGGACGTCGGAACCGCCCTGCTTCTCGGTCATCCCCATGCCCGCCAGCAGCCCGCGCTTGCCGGCCGGCACGCTCAGGCCCGGCTCGTACTCACGGCTGGTCAGCAGCGGCTCGTACACCGCCGCCAGGTCAGGCTGGCGGCGCAGGGCGGGCACCGCCGCGTACGTCATGGACGTCGGGCAGCCGTGTCCCGCGTCCGTGTGCCCCCACACCAGCCCGCCCGCGGTGCGCGCGACGTGCGCGCCGGGCCGGTCGTCCGCCCAGGGCGCGCCGGCCAGACCCTCGGCGACGGCAGTACGCATCAGGTGGTGCCAGCTCGGGTGGAACTCCACCTCGTCGATCCGGTGCCCATAGCGGTCGTGGGTGCGCAGCTCGGGCTCGTGGCGGTTGGCCTGTTCACTCCATTCCTGCACCTGCGCGCTGCCGGCCAGTCGGCCGAGCCGCCGCAGATCCTCCTCGGCCCAGCCGGCGCCCTCCCGCCGCAGGCCCTCCAGCAGGGCGGTGTCGTCGGAGGCGTCGTAGGGGGTCAGGGGCGGAGGCTGATTGGTGACGTCGTGCGTGACGTCGTACGTGAGGTGGTGGCCGGCGTCAGGGGTGCCACCGTTCTGCTGCCGCTGGTCCGCGAGTGTGGTGTCCATGCCCGAGTGTTGCACTATTTCTGCGACCGCAGCAATCATGCAACATGATCGGCGACGTAGAGTACGGCCCCATGCGGAGGAACGAACCGGCGGCATCGGAAGAACCCCTGCTGCGTCCGCTCTCCGCGCGGTCGGTCGTGCTGAGTCTGCTGCTCGGCATCCACCCGCCGGAGCTTTCGGCGAAGGAACTCGGGCAGCTGGTGCAGGGCTTCGGCATCGGCGGGTCCACGCTCCGCGCGGCGCTCAGCCGGATGGTCGCCGCCGGTGATCTGCGGCGCACGGACGCCGGCTACCGCCTCAGCGACCGGCTGCTGGACCGTCAGCGCCGCCAGGACGAGTCCCTGCGGCCGCGCACGCGCGCGTGGGACGGCGACTGGGAGCTGGTGGTGATCACCGCGACGGGCCGGGGCCCCGCGGAACGGGCCGACCTGCGCACCCGGCTCGCCGCACTCCGGCTGGCCGAGCTCCGCGAGGGCGTGTGGCTGCGTCCCGCCAACCTGGAGCGCCGTCTGCCCGCCGGTCTCGACGAGGTGGCCGAGCGCTGCACGGCCCGCCCCGCCCGGCCCGCCGGCGAGCTCGCCGCGAACCTGTGGCCGCTGGACGCCTGGGCCGGTACGGCGCGGGCGCTTCTCGGCCACATCGACCGCGCCGACCGGCCCGCCGACCGGCTGACCGCGTTCGCGGCCGTCGTGCGCCATCTGCTCGCCGACCCGGTGCTGCCTGCCGTCCTGCTGCCCGCCGACTGGCCGGGCGAGGCGCTGCGGGCCGCGTACGCCGGTTACCGGCGGGAGCTGACGGGGGAGGTGCGCTCGCGCGTGGGCGGTGCCTGACCGCGGGGAGGGCGGGCGTCTCAGACGGAACGGTGGTACTGGTCCGGCACATGGACCGTGCCGCCCAGCTCGCGTGCGGCGTGCCGGGCCCACGAGGGGTTGCGGAGCAGCTCGCGGCCGAGAAGCACCGCGTCCGCCTCGCCGTTGGCCAGGATCTTCTCCGCCTGCTCGACTTCGGTGATCAGACCGACGGCGGCGACGGGCATCGGCGTCTCGCTGCGCACCCGCGCGGCGAACGGAACCTGGTAGCCGGGCCCGGTCGGGATGCGGGCGTCGGAGGCGTTGCCGCCCGTGGAGACGTCGAGCAGGTCGATGCCGTGGGCGTGCAGTTCGGAGGCGAAGCGGACGGTGTCGTCGGCAGTCCAGCCGGACTCCTCCACCCAGTCCGTGGCCGAGATGCGGAAGAACAGCGGCTTGTCGTCCGGCCACTCCTCGCGCACGGCGTCGACCACTTCGAGCGCGAAACGCGTCCGGTTCTCGTACGAGCCGCCGTAGGCGTCGGTGCGATGGTTGGAGTACGGGGAGAGAAACTCGTTGATCAGATAGCCGTGGGCACCGTGGATCTCGGCGATCTCGAACCCGGCGGCGAGCGCGCGGCGGGCGGCGGCGCGGAACCGGGCGACGATCTCCTGGATCTGGTCCACGGTCAGCTCGTCGGGCACCGGGTGTCCCTCGGCGAAGGCGCGCGGACTCGGGGCGACCGGCTGCCAGCCGTGGGCCTGCGGCCCGACCGGTGCGCCGCCCTTCCAGGGACGGTCGGTCGACGCCTTGCGCCCGGCGTGCGCGAGCTGGATGGCGGGGACGGTGCCCTGCGCGGTGAGGAACCCGGTGATGCGGCGGAAGGCCTCGGTCTGGGTGTCGTTCCAGATCCCGAGGTCGTACGGCGAGATGCGGCCCTCCGGTGATACGGCGGTGGCCTCGACGACGATCAGGCCGGTGCCGCCGGCAGCCCGGGCCGCGTAGTGCGCGAAGTGCCAGTCGCCGGGCACGCCGGCCTCGGGCCCCTCGGGTGCGGCCGAGTACTGGCACATGGGCGGCATCCACACGCGGTTGGGGATCGTCACGGCGCGCAGGGTGTAGGGCTCGAACAGCGTGCTCACGTGGGGCTCCATTCGGCAGGGTCGGGAAGGGGTGCGGCTCGTACGATACTCATCGTAGTACGCCGGGTGTCAAACTACGATGCTTCTCGTACAATGAGGGTTCCTCCCGAACGAATGTGGAGCCGCCGCCGTGACGACCGCCGCGCCCGTCCCCAGCAGCCGTGATCTGCCGCATCCCACGTGCGAGGAGATCCGGCTGGAGGGCGTGCTGCACGCGCTCTCCGACCCCGTACGTCTGGGGATCGTCCGCGAGCTCGCCGCCGAGGGCGTCGCGCTGGCCTGCTCGCACTTCGACGTGCCGGTCACCAAGTCCACCAGCACGCACCACTTCCGGGTGCTCCGCGAGAGCGGCGTGATCAGGCAGATCTACGAGGGCACCGCCAAGATGAACGCGTTGCGCCGCGACGACCTGGAGACCCTGTTCCCCGGCCTGCTCGACACCCTCCTCACGGCTGCCACCCACCAGGCCAACCGCCGAACCGAGGCCTGACCGCCACGCCGCGATCACCGGCCGGTACGGCGTCCACGGGGCCGGCCGTCCGGACCGTCGCCGGTCGGCTCACATCACGCCAGATGCACAGACCGCCGGTCGGTGGCTCCCGAACCGCCGGACTCTCCCGGCCCGTGTTCGGGCGTGTGTGATCATCGGTCCCCGTACGGACACGCTCGCCGGCGGCGGCACCGTCTCCCGGTGCGGTCCGGGGCCGGGTCGACGACGGCAAGCTGGAAGCTCCCACCGGCGTCGAACAGCTCGGTGTGTTCTCCTCACCCGCCCGCTGGGCCCCGTCGCGACCGACCCGGCGCGTCGTATGCCCCTCCCTGGCGACCACGACGACCACGGACCGGCCGGGCCACCGTGCCCGAACCCTCCGCGGCGCGCCCTTGCCCTCCACCGCCGACAGATCGCCCAGCCGCCGGCGGAGCTACGCCTCGGCTCCCCGTGCCGCTGCGAGCAGGTTCTCCCAGTCGGGCAGTTTCACTGTGCTCCGGCCCAGGGACGCGCCCAGGTGCGCCTCGGCTCGCTCGATGGCCTGCCAGCCGTGCCAGTCGACCGGCTCGATTCCCTCGGCCCGCAGCGCCGTCAGGGGGTCGCCGGGCAGGTCGCGGGCCCTGAGGAGGGGCGCGTCACGCAGCAGGGACGTCACCGTCTCCTTGGCGCAGGACCGGTTCGAGCCGATGACGCCCGTCGGGCCCCGCTTGATCCAGCCCGCCACATACTCGCCCGGAGCGACGGCGCCCCCGCGCAGCACCCGCCCGGCGAGGTGCGGCACCGTGCCTCGCGCGGGGTCGAACGGCAGTCCTTCCAGCGGCACCCCGCGATACCCCACCGACCGCAGCACCAGTTGCGCCTCGATCTCCTCGAACCGCCCGGTGCCCGTGATCCCGCCGTGTCCGTCCGGCGCCGTCCGTTCGAAGCGCACCGCGCCCACCCTGCCCCCGCGGGCGATCAGCTCGACCGGGCGGAGGAAGAAGCGCAGACGGATCAGACGCCGGGCGTCCGGCTCCGCCGGCCCTCCGGCCCAGCCGCGCAGCACCTCGACGTTGCGGCGCTGGGGTGCGGGCAGCGCGGACGGGTCCGTGTACGCGGGATCCAGCGCGGACTCGTCCGGATCCACGGCGACCGCCGTGTCCGGCAGCGTCCCCAGCTCGCGCAGCTCCTTCGTGGTGAACCGGGCCTGGGACGGACCCCGCCGGCCCACCATGTGAACGAGCCTCACCCCGCTCGCCGCGAGAGCGGTCAGGGCCGCGTGCGGCATGTCGGTCGGGGCCAGTTCCGTCACGCCCCGGGCCAGCATGCGCGTCACGTCCACGGCGACGTTCCCGACGCCGATGACCACCGCCGACCGCACTCCGCGCAGGAAGCCGTCCTGGACCGTGTCCGGATGCGCGCTGTACCAGGCGACGAACTCGGTCGCCGACCAGCTGCCCGGCAGATCCTCACCCGGGATGCCCAGCCGCCGGTCCGTGGCGGCCCCCACGCAGTACACCACCGCGTGGTACAGCTCCCGCAGCCGCGCGACCGGCACGCCGCCCGGCCCGACCGGCACCCCGCCGAGGAAACGGACCCGCTCGTGCTCCAGCACCGCGCGCAGGTTGTTCTGCAGGGACTTGATCTTCTCGTGGTCCGGCGCCACGCCGTAGCGGACCAGGCCGTACGGGCACGGCAGCCGGTCCAGGACGTCGACCCGGACATCGGGGTCCTGCTGGACCAGGCTCTGGGCGGTGTAGCACCCGCTCGGCCCGGAACCGATCACGGCGACACGCAGCACGGCGGAACTCCTCACCCCTGGGGATCGACAGGAGATCGCTGCATGTCTCCCAGCATGGCACCGTCCGCACTCCGCTGACAGGGTGCCGTCCCCCGGACGGGGAGCGTGTTCCTACGGAGGGAAACTGATCACACGGTTACGTTGCGTGTGTGCTCGAGGCATCTTTTCTTCATCTTTCCGATCGCTCTCCGGCGGAGGGTGCGGTGTCCGTGTGGCCCGCGTGGGAAGTACGGGAGGGGGAGCGGGCGACCCGCTGGCTCCATGTGCGGCTGGACTTCGGCGACGGGGCCCGGATCGACGCGCTCGCGATGGTGTGCGAGGGGTGGGTCTGCGTCGAGGACGTACAGGCCCGGCCCGCGCTCGCCCTCGAGGACCTGGCGGTGCTGGCCGACTGGATCGAGGGCCCGCTGGCCCGCGCCTGCGGTGCCGAGGCCGGGCCGGACCCCGGGGACGACGCCGGTACGGGTGCGCACCGTGACGGCTCCGCCCGGCCGCGGGGCACGGAGGAGCGGCGGCTCGCCGCGCGGGTGTACCGCGCGGCCCAGGAGCGGGGGACCGATCCGGTGCTGGCGGTGATGGCCGAGACCGGGTACAGCAGGCGCGGTGCGCTCCGTCTCATCGGACGGACGCGCGACGCGGGTCTGCTGTCCCCGAGACACGCCCGCCGCTGAGCCGCCGCCGGACCGGCGCGCCGTCACATGAGGTCCCGCATCCGGCTGATCTCACTCGTCTGCTGGGCCACCACGTCGTCCGCCATCTCCTCGACGACGATGTTGTTGCCCTGCCCCTTCACCTCGGTGGCCATCGTGATCGCCCCCTGGTGGTGAGTGATCATCAGGGTGAGGAACAGTTGGTCGAAGGCCTTGCCGTCGGCCGCGCGCAGCTGCTTGAGCTGGGCCTGCGTGGCCATGCCGGGCATCGTCGCGTGGTCGTGCCCGTGCCCCTGGTCCCGCTCCGCCTTGCCGTGGCTCTTCAGCCAGCCCTTCATCGCCTTGATCTCCGGCTGCTGGGCGGCGGCGATGCGCTCGGCCAGCTTGACGACCTTCGGCGATTCGGCGCGGTCGGGTACGAGTTCGGTCATTTCCAGCGCCTGCGCGTGATGCTCGATCATCATCCGCGCGTACGTCACGTCGGCGGAGTTGGGGGAGTCGTCCTCCGCCCGCTGCCGCGAGGCCTCCTCGGCCGACAGGGTCCGGTTGGCCTCCCCGGGTCCCCCGGGAGCGATGACCGAAGGACCGCTCCGGGCGGCCGACTTGGAGTCGTCCGAGCCCGAGTCGCAGCCCACGAGCCCGAGGACGGCCCAGGCGGTCAGCCCGGCGGCGACGGCGGACAGGCGTGGCACACGGCGGTGGTGCACAAGGACCTCCTGTAGCTCGGAGTACGGACCCCTCTGGGGGAGGGCGGCTGGACACCTCGTGAGTGTCGACGACCGTCCTAGCACGCTTCCGCGCAACTCTGATCAAAAAACGTCCTTGTGATGGCGCGGCCCCCTGTTGGTATGTGCATGTCCAGACGATACTGCGCATGCGAAAACCGTTCAGAAGTGAACGGAACCAGGGAGGAAACAGTGATCCTGTTGAGAGATTCCCGAACCCGGCGCAGACGGCTGGGAGTTGCCGCGGTGGCAGGCGGTCTGCTGGCCGCGCTGCTCACCGCCGCGCCGGCCGGGGCGATCCCCGACCCCGGGGACTCGCCGGCCGACGGCAAGGCGGTCTCGCGCAGCGACCAGGCCGAGGCGCGCGAGGCCATCAAGAGCGGCGAGATACCCGCCCAGGACGAGGTCGTCCACTCGGACAACATCAAGCACGTGGCCAACATCCCCAAGGATGCGCTGCCCGGCACCAATTCGGACCTGGCCTTCCAGGGCCGGTATGCCTTCGCCGGCAACTACGACGGCTTCCGCATCTTCGACATCAGCAACCCCAAGGCGCCCAGGACCGTGGCCCAGGTGCTGTGCCCCGGCTCGCAGAACGACATCTCCGTCTCCGGCGACCTGCTGTTCCTGTCCACGGACTCCTCGCGCAGCGACAGCAGTTGCAACAGCACCACGCAGCCGGCGACCGAGAAGTCCTCCTGGGAGGGCATGAAGGTCTTCGACATCAGCGACAAGCGCAACCCGCGCTACGTCGCCGCCGTCGAGACCGCCTGCGGCTCGCACACCCACACGCTGGTGCCCGAGCGCAAGAACGTCTACATCTACGTCTCCTCGTACTCGCCCAACGCCGCCTACCCCGACTGCCAGCCGCCGCACGACGGCATCTCCGTCATCAAGGTCCCGCGCAACGCCCCGCACAAGGCGGCGCTGGTCGGCTTCCCGGTGCTGTTCCCGGGTGAGGGCCCGGACGGCGGCGGCAACCCGGGCGGGCCCACCAACCCGGGTGTCTCCAAAACCACCGGCTGCCACGACATCACCGTGCTGCCGTCCAAGGACCTGGCCGCCGGTGCCTGCATGGGCGACGGCATCCTGTTCTCCATCAAGAACCCGGAGCGTCCCCGGGTGATCGACCGGGTGCAGGACAACGTCAACTTCGCGTTCTGGCACTCGGCGACCTTCAACCAGGGGGCCGACAAGGTCGTCTTCACCGACGAGTTGGGCGGTGGCGGCGCCGCCACCTGCAACGCGGACATCGGCCCGAACCGCGGCGCGGACGGCATCTACGACATCATCGGCAAGGGTGACCGCAGCAAGCTGGTCTTCCGGAGCTACTTCAAGATCCCGCGCCACCAGGCGGACACCGAGAACTGCGTCGCCCACAACGGCTCGATCATCCCCGTCCGGGGCCGCGACCTGATGGTCCAGGCCTGGTACCAGGGCGGCGTCTCCGTCTGGGACTTCACCAACTCCGCCAAGCCGAAGGAGATCGCCTACTTCGAGCGCGGCCCGCTGACCACCGACCGGATCGTCACCGGCGGATCCTGGTCGGCGTACTACTACAACGGCTACATCTACTCCAACGACATCGCCAAGGGCTTCGACGTCCTGAGGATCGACGACCGGCGTACGGACCCGGCCCGCTGGGTCCACATGCGTGAGCTCAACGTCCAGACGCAGCCGGACTACTTCGACTGAGCCTCCGGCTCCGTCGCGAAGAACCGGGCCATGTCCGTCCGGTCCTTCTCACACGTCCCGCCGGGCGCCGCGGTGTCCGGCGGGACACCCATGGCCCAGTCGAGCCGGTAGCGCTTGAACAACTCCGCGCGCAGCACCGGCACGGGCATCGGCGCCCCCGGCATCAGGGCCGCGTAGACGGCACCCATCAGCAGGGCGCGCAGCATCGGATAGTCGGACTCGACATCGCGGGAGCCGTGCCGGGCGACGGTGTCGCTCAGCAGTTCGGCCAGCCGCCGCTGCTCGGGGCAGGGCACAAATCCCTCGGCCTGCAGCAGTCCCGCCATGTGCTGGCGCATCAGCACCGGCCGGTCCCGCGCCAGGCCCAGGACCGCGTCGATGGCCCGCGCCATCCGCTCCCGGCCGTCCTCCGTGCACGGCTCGCGCTCCAGGGCCTCCTCCAGCGTCCGGTGCATCAGACGGTGCACGGCGGACTGCACCAGCTGGCGTTTTCCCGGGAAGTAGTACGAGACCAGGCCGCGCGCGGAACCCGCCCGGTCGGCGATGTCGCCGAGCGTCGTCGCCTCGTACCCGTGCTCGCTGACCAGCTCGACGGCGGCGTGCAGAAGCCGCTCCTTCGAACGCCTCCGCAACTCTTCATTGACCAGGGCGCTGCGCGGGGACATGCTGGACTCCTGCGTTGACTGGCTGCCAGCCAACTATACTCAACGCATCCGACCGGGCCTCAGGGCCCGGTCCGGGCTGCCGTCCGCCTCGGGCGACGCGGGGGATCGTCCGAGGCGGACGGCCTTTGCCTGGCTTAGGGCCTGTCCGGCGGGATCATGCCGGGGACGCTGGGTCTGGTGCGCCCATCTGCGGCGTTGTCGTCGGTCGCCGACTCCCCACTCTCGACTTCGCTCGAGCGGGGGGACCGCCATCGCGTCGACTCCCTCCGCCTTGCAGCTGAACGCACCGGACCCCGCTCACCTGGGTTGCACGGCGCCGCCCCTTTCCCCCGACTTGGTCCGCCGGACAGGCCCACGCGCCGGTCGGGGCGCCTACGGGCGGGGCGGGCCCGGCCCGTAGGCGCCGCACGGAATGCGGGTTGCCGCGGTTCAGGGGTGACGCTGCCTGTGCATGCCCACCGCCGCCGTCACCAGCAGGGCGCCGAACAGCCAGCCGCCCAGGACGTCCGTCGGCCAGTGGACGCCCAGCCAGACGCGGGTGAGGCCCACGCCGGTCACCGAGACCACCGCCACCGCCAGCGCCGCGTACCACAGGGCGCGGTCGATCCCGTGATGGTGCAGCAGCCACAGCAGAAGCCCGCACACGACCGTCGCGGTCATGGCGTGGCCCGAGGGGAAGGCCGCGTAGTGCGCGGAGTCGACCGGGTCGGGCCAGACCGGGCGGGCACGGCCCAGCGCGGCCTTCAGGCCCTGCTGCACGGCCGTTGCGACGGCCACCGTCAGCACCAGCCACACCGCGCTCCACCGGTCCGCGTACCGCCACACCAGCAGTCCCGCCGCCACACCGCACAGCACCCGCATCGTCCACGGGTCCCAGACCCAGTCCGTCAGGATGCGGGCGGCCCGGGTCAGCCCGGGTTCCGCCACCGCCCAGCGGTGGGCGGTGCGGGAGATGTCGCCGTCCAGGCCGAGCAGCGGTCTCCACTCGACGGCGACCAGGGCCAGCAGCAGTGCCGAACACACGGCCAGCGCTCCGGCGTACAGGACGGCGGGACGGTGCTGCGGCGGCCTGGGCGGGGATGTGGTGTGGGGGATGCTCATGGGGCGATCCTTGTCGACCGGCGGCTTCCGGGGCCAGTCATGTCACCGCCGCCGGCCCCTTCCCGGCCCGCGGACTACCCCAGTGCCCGCAATCCCGGTACGAACGCCACCAGGAGGGGCACCACCGGTACCAGCGACGCGACGGCGGTCAGCCGCAGCCGTCGCCCCGCGGTCAGCCGGTCCGCGGGAGTCAGCAGCCGGTGCACCCGGGCCGGAACCTGGGCCTGCGCTTCCGCGTGCGGCCCGGGGCCGAACACGCCACGGTGCTCGTTGAGTTCCACCAGGGCGAGGGCCGTGGTCAGCCGGCCGAAGCGGCGGGACGCCGTGTCGTCGGCGGCGAGTTCGACGAGCCGGTGCATCTCCTCGCGGAACGCCGCGAACACCGGCACCTGCGGGAAGCCTCCCGCCAGTGCGGACGAACAGTGCAGCAGCCAGTCGTGCCGGGCGCGCGCGTGCCCCCGCTCATGGGCGAGGACGGCGTCCAGCTGCCGGCCCTTCAGGCGGCGCAACGCGGCCGTGGTGACGACCAGTCGGGGCGGGGTGCCGGGCAGCCACCACGCGTCGGGCCGCTCGCCCTCCAGGACCACCAGCCGGTCGGTGCCTGGCTCCTCTCCCGGCAACAGCGGTGCGCGCAGCCGCAGCTGAGCCCGGCGGGCCCGCCGCCGCGCGCGAGCCCGTACGACCTCCCGGACCAGCATCGCGGCGCTCCACAGCCCCCCGCACGCCAGTGCCACCGCGGTGGTCTTGGCCCAGAGTCCCGACGTGCCCAGGGAGTACGCCTCCACGACCGCGCTGGGTGCGGTGGCGAACACCTGGCCGCCTACCGCGTGCCAGGCGGCCGCCGCGCTGAACGTCATCGACAGGGCGCAGCACAGCAGTACGGCCGCGATCACGCACTGCCACGCCCACAGCGCCACCACCGGTTCACGGTCGGGCCAGTCGGCCCGGGCGAGCAGCCGGGGACCCACGACAGCGGTCAGGACGCCGAGCAGCAGCAGGACCGCGGGGAGGATCATGTGTGCAGCCTATGAGCGCGGGCTGCCCAGGGGTACGAGGTCGGGACCCGAAGTGACGCAGACAACGCCCCGGCGCGGCCACCGGACGGCCGTCATATCGTCAGCAGCATCGCCACCATCGCGATGCCCATGGACAGCCGGCAGACCCGCGCCAGTTCCGGCCGGTCGCCCCAGCCGGGCTCCGGGCCGCTCCCCGCCGGGGCGGTCACCGGCACCAGACGCGCGCCCGTCACGAGGACGTACGCGACGAAATAGAGCAGCAGGGCCCCGGTCAGCAGGGGTATGCCCGCGCCGCCGGGCCCGGGTGGATGTCCCTCCCCGTGGCCGGGGGAGGCCAAGGCCATGGTCACGGCCATGTACACCATCGCCCCGGCGCCCATCAGATGGTGCAGATGGCGGGCGCCCGTGCGGGCCGCCCACAGCGCGTGCAGCCCGGCCGCTCCGAACACCGCGGCGTGGGCCGGCCAGGCCCAGGACGGGGGGCTGAACACCGTCGCCGGCACGGCCATCACGGCCATGCCGAAGCCCATCAGGGCCTCGCCGCCCGCGGCCCGGCGCTGCTCCTCCACAGAGCTGCGCATCCGCAGCAGACAGTAGACGCCGGTCGCCGCGCAGAGCGCGACCAGCAGCCACCCGGAGGACCCCGGTCCGTGCACACCCACCTCCCCCTCGATCCGTACGGCGGTCGGTCAGGGGATGCCCAACCCCGGCGGCGGGCACGCGAGCGCACAGGGGTATGCGGGGAGCGTTCGGGGGAGCGCAGCAGGTCAGCAAACCGGCCCTGGCCGAACTGCGCGCAACCACCGACGCCGCGTCCGGCGAGTGGTGGCGGCGCACCCCGGCGCAGGAGCGGGTCGCGCTCGCCGAGCAGGCGGGACACCGTACGCTCGCGGCGACGGTAGACGGTACGACGCCGGGGCGAGCTCCCGGACCCGGCACGGGCACGCACACGGAGGATGCACGGCCATGACGGCGACCGAGGGACCACGGGCGAGAGGCGAGGAACCTTCGCCGGGCGACGGGAATCCGCCCGGACGGAGGGGCGACACCGTCGCCGCGGTCGTCCGGCAGTGGCGGGCCGTCCACCCCGGCCTGGACACCGGCCCGATGGAGGTCATCGGCCGCATCAACCGCTGCGCCGCGCTTCTCCAGCAGGCGGAGGACGCCCCGCTGCGCCGGGCCGGGCTCTCCCGCGCGGAGTTCGACCTGCTCGGCGCGCTGCGCCGCACCGGCCACGAACTGACCCCGAGCGAGCTGGCCCGGGAGACCTTCTCCTCGGGCGCCGCCGTCACCAAGCGCCTCAAGCAGCTCACCGAGCGCGGGCTGGTGGAACGCCGGGGCGACGCCCGCGACCGCCGGGTCGCCCACGTCCGCCTCACCGACGCCGGACGAGACATGGTCGACGGCCTCCTGCCCGCGCAGCTGGCCTACGAGACCGCCGTGCTGTCCGGTCTGGACAGCCCGGAACTCGGCGAGTTGGCCGCCCTGCTCGGCGCACTGCTCGGACAGCTGGAGGGCCGCCTAGGCGCACTCCGCGTGTGACGGCACCCCCGGCCCCGCGCCCCCTTCCGGCGCTATCACCGCGGGGGCGTCCACGTCGTCGACGGCGAAGTACGGCCGCCAATGCGCGGGCACCTCGTGCGGGAACTTCTCGTCCATCCTCACCATGCCGCCGAAGTCCGCGCTCCACGCCCCAGCGGGGCGCAGGGACGGGTCCACGCGCCAGCCGAACACGGCGGTACAGAAGGCCACGGCCCCCTGGGACGCACGGGTCAGCAGCTCACCCCTGCCCGGTGACCCCGGGACGTCGAACGCCCCGGCGCCCGGGAAGGTGCCCGCCCTCCACGCGACCGGCTGGAGCGCCATCCACGCCCCACCGGGGCGCAGGGACGGGTCCACGCGCCAGCCGAACACGGCGGTACAGAAGGCCACGGCCCCGTGGGGCGCACGGGTCAGCAGCTCCATCCAGCCCGGTGACCCGGGACGTTGAACGCCCCGGCGCCCGGGAAGGTGCCCGCCCTCCACGCGACCGGCTGGGACTCCCGGTACAGCGGTGCTCGTGCGGCGACCGGTGCGTCACCGAGGCGGGCGACCCTGCAGCCGCCCGCCTCCTGCTGCTGATCCCGGGGCGGCGGCCGAACAGCCGTGTGGAGAAGCGTGCGGCCGACTGGAGGTCGGTGGTGCCCAGCTCGGCTCAGCAGGGCCCGCCGATCACGGTGCGGACAGTTCCATGGCGCTCCTTGCGTCCCTCCGCACACCAAAGCCGGCCCCCGCCCCCGGCCATCCCGCGCGAAACCGGCTGGCGCTTGCCCGCGGTCCGGCCGTACTCTCGCCCCGTACCGCACCGCGTGGCGGCCCCCGGCTCCTTCACCCTGCCCGGAGGTACCCCGTGCCCGCGCTTGCCGTACGTCCCTTCCGCCGCACCGATCGCGACCAGCTCACCGACCTGGTCAACACCCATGTCGCGGCCGTCGTCCCCGGCGTCTCCGTCTCCGTGAACACCGTCCTCGGCGACCTGGAGCGCCAGCCCGGCGAGTTCATCACGGACCCCTGGGTGGCCGAACGCGCGACGCTCGTCGCCGAGCTGCGCGGACACGTCGTCGCCGGCGCCCATCTGCTGCGCTACCGCGCCGACGCGGAAGTCGGCGAAAGCTACCGGGACGCCGGGGAGATCGACTGGTTCGTCTGCCGCCCGCCGGCCTCGTTCCTGCCGGACGCCGCCGACGCCGGGCACCTCCTGATGCGGGCCTGTCTGGCCCTGCTCGCCCGCTGGAACGTCCGCGTCCGCTACGCCGACGGGGCCCTGCCGGCCCCTGTCGTGTACGGACTGCCCCGGAACTGGCCGCATGTGCGAGCCGTCTACGAGGCCGCGGGCTTCCGGCATGTCGGGGACACCGAGGTGATCCTCCTGGCCCGCGTGGCCGACCTGCCGCCCGACGAGCCCGGCGAGGACGTCACCTTCCTGCGCACCGTGGGGGAGTGCGGCACCCGCTTCACGGCGTACACGGACGGCAGCGCCCGCGGCTTCATCGAGGTCGACACGGCACTGGCCCGCCCCGAACGCCTCACGCGGGCCGCCGGCCTCGCGGACGTCGGCAACCTCCACATCGAGCCCGCCGCCCATGACACCGGCCTGGAGGAGCGGCTGCTGGCCCACGCCGCCGACTGGCTCCGCCTGTGCGGCGTGGACCGTCTGGCCGCCTACGAGCCGGAGACCGACCGGAGCATGCTCGAAAAGCTCACCCGCTGCGGTTTTCGCGAACTGACCCGCACCGACCGCGGCTGGGAACACCGCCCCGGCTGAACGGCGCCGTCAGATCCCCGGCCGGTACCGCAGCGGATGGTCGGCCGGGACCTCGACGAGGACGATCGGCGTCCCGTCCGGATCCGCGATCCACATCTCGATCAGCCCCCACGGCTCCCGCACCGGGGGACGGACGATGCCGACCCCCTTGGCCTCCAGCTCCTGGTGCGCCGCCGCGAGGTCCTCGACCTGGAGCCACAGCCGGACGTCCGGCGACCCGGCCGCAGCGGCGTCCGAACGGCCCGAGAGCTCCAGGAACCCGCCGCCGAGGAAGTAGACGGTGCCGCGCCCGGGGCCCGTACCGAACTCGCGGTGGACGGCCAGGCCCAGCTGTTCGCCGTAGAAGGCGCGGGAGCGGTCGGGATCGGTGGGGCGGAGCAGGACGCGGCTGCCCAGTACATGCACCATGCGGCCGAGCGTAACGGCCGGGTTAGTCTCGTCCCCGTCCGAGCCACGCCGCAGGCGGCGCACACGAACCGGGAGACCCGCCCATGGAATCCGCCACCGACACCGCACTGACCTTCCGCGACGCCACCGACGCCGACGTGGACGCCCTCGTAGCGCTGGTCGACTCGGCGTACCGGGGAGACGCCAGCCGGGCCGGGTGGACCACCGAGGCGGACATCCTGCAGGGGCAGCGGACCGACCCGGAGGCCGTGCTGGAGGTCGTCAAGTCGCCGGACAGCCGGTTGCTCACGGTGGAGCGCGAGGGCCGGATCGTCGCCTGCTGCCAGCTCGAACACCGCGGTGCGTACGCCTACTTCGGGATGTTCGCGGTCAGCCCCGCCCTCCAGGGAGCCGGACTCGGCAGGACGGTCCTCACGGAGGCGGAGCGCCGCGCCCGCGAGACCTGGGGCGTGGACGAGATGCACATGACGGTCATCTCCGTGCGGGAGGACCTGATCGCCTGGTACGAGCGGCGCGGCTACCGCCGTACGGGGAGGATGACGCCCTTCCCGTACGGCGACGAGCGCTTCGGCATCCCGCAGCGTGACGACCTGCAGTTCGAACTGCTGGTGAAGGAGCTGGCCTGACCGCCGCCCGCACCGGACTGGTCACGCGGTGAAGCGGCCGGTGCGTTTGATCTCCGGGTAGTCGGTGGTCGCCCCGTCGAGTTCCAGGGCGCGGACCAGCCTCAGGTGCTCCTGGGTGTTGACCACCCAGCCGTGGACCGCCAGATCCGCCTTCCGCGCCCGCTCCACGACCTCCAGGGTGAGCCGGCGGATGTTGAGACAGACGGTGGAGGCGCCGGCCGCGACCGCCCGGTCCACGACGTCGGTGCCGTAGCGGCTGGCGACCAGCGCCGTGCGCACCCCGGGCACCAGCCGCGCGATCTCGGTGATCGCCTCGTCGTGGAACGACGCGACCTCCACCCGCCCCGCCAGGTCCCGCTCGTTCATCACCTCGGCGAGCGCCCGCGCCGCGCGCACGTCCTTGATCTCGGCCTGGAGCGGTGCCCGGACGGCCTCCAGGACCTCGTCGAAGAGGGGGATGCGTTCGCCGTGCCCCGCGTCCAGGGCGCGCAGTTCGGCGAGTGTCTTGTCGGCGACGAGGCCCGTGCCGTCCGTCGTGCGGTCCACTTCCGTGTCGTGCAGGACGACGAGCGCGCCGTCCTTGCTCAGATGCAGATCGAGTTCGATGACGTCCAGGCCCGCCTCCTGGGCGGCGACGAAGGACCGGAGGGTGTTCTCGGGCTCGACACCCATGACTCCGCGGTGACCGATGGTGAGGAAGTTCAAGATCCGACTCGCTTCCGTCGACGGCGGCGGGGGGCCGCGTCCCTACGGCCCTCAAGGACCGTATCGCCTGTGCCCGCCGCGTCCAGAGGCTGAACATCGATTGCACACAGCGTCGTCCACACAGGTGTTCCGCAGTAAAAAATGCGGTGGAGGCAGGGGTGCGGCAGGATAATTTCCCGAGGGGCCCCTTGCTGGGAGAAACCCTCTGTGTATACGGTCGTCATACGCGAGGTTCTCCCGTGGAGGATGGGGCATGACGGAAATTCTTGTGCAGGTGGGTACCGGGGGGAAGATTCCTTCGGTGACCAGGGTGATCGAGCACCCGGCATGGCCCGTGCTCAAGGATGCCGCGGAGCGGATCCGGCCCTGGCAGTCCAAGGACGGTTCCATCGACTTCGACGCCGACGGAGCCCCGGAGCGTGCCGACGCCGAGCGCGCGGTGCGGGCCGTGATCGGTGCCGTCGAGGAGCTCTCCCCGCTGCTCCCGCACGACCGTGCCTACCACGAGGCCCTGGCCAAGGACCTGGCCCGCTGGGCCGAGGGCGGCTTCCAGGTGCCCGACTTCCTCGACTCGCTGCTGGCCTTCCAGCCCGCCGCGAACCGCGTGGACGGCCTCCAGCACCTGGTGGTCTTCCCGATGTACACCCAGAACGGCAACCCCGACCGCAATCTCGAGGCGGTCGTGCTGCGCATGGTCTGGCCCGACTGGCTGGCCGAGCTGGAGCGCACCCGCTACGACAACCCGCTGTTCTGCGGCATCACCTTCGAGGACTTCACCGCGGGCTACGACACCAACTCCGCGGTCCTCTTCCCCGAGACCATCGCCGTACGCGAGGCCCCCGAGCGCTTCACCTGGGGCGGCATCTTCTGCGACCGCGAGGCGGCCCGTTTCCGCCGCGTCACCGAGGCCGCCGTCGACATCCTGGGCCTGGAGCTGCCCGAGGACGTCGCCGCCATGGTGCACGACCAGAAGCGCTGCGAAGAGGCGTTCGTGCTCTGGGACATGGTCCACGACCGCACCCACAGCCACGGCGACCTGCCGTTCGACCCGTTCATGATCAAGCAGCGCCAGCCGTTCTGGATGTACGGCCTGGAGGAGCTGCGCTGCGACCTCACCGCCTTCAAGGAGGCCGTGAAGCTCGCCGGCGACGGTGTCCCGCAGGCCCGTGACGTCCAGGTCGCGGTGCTCTTCGACCGGATGTTCCGCTTCCCCGTCACCGGCGAGCGGACGCGCAACTACGACGGCCTCGGCGGCCAGCTGCTCTTCGCCTACCTGCACAAGCACGACGTCGTCCGCTGGACCGACAACAAGCTCTCCATCGACTGGGAGCGCGCCCCGCAGGTCACCAACCAGCTGTGCGCCGAGATCGAGACGCTGTACCGCGAGGGCATCGACCGTCCCAAGCTCGTGCACTGGTTCGCCGGGTACGAACTGGTCTCCGCCTATCTCTCCCCGCATCCGGGCTCCAAGTGGGCCAAGGGCCCCGACGCCCTCGACCTGACGCTGCCGCCGCGCAAACTCGTCGATGACGTGCTTCCGGACGAGTTTCCGCTGAGCATGTTCTATGAGGCACTGTCCAAGAAGCTGAAGAATGTGATCGCCTCTACCAAGGGCATCACGGCGGACGGTGCCGAGCGGGTCGCCGCGTGAGCGATCTCGTTCACAACACTGCTCAGGAGGCGAACATCATGGGGAACGGGGCGCTTGACGGTGCGGTGATCGCGGTCGCCGGCGCGGGAGGACCCGCGGGACGGGCGGCACTGCTGAGGCTGGCCGAGGCGGGGGCGACGGTCGTCGGCTCCGACAACGACCCGGAGCGTCTGGCGGAAGCGGTCGACGCGGCACGCTACGCGCACGGCGGCGCCACCGTCATCGGGGACACGGTCGACCTGCTGGACCTGGACTCCACCCGCGAGTGGGCCACGCGGACCGAGAAGGAGTTCGGCCGGGTCGACGGCCTGGTCCACCTCGTCGGCGGCTGGCGCGGCAGCGAGACCTTCACCAAGACCAGCCTGGACGACTGGGACTTCCTGGAACTGCTGCTGGTGCGGACGGTGCAGCACACCAGCCTCGCCTTCCACGAGGCGCTCCAGCGCAGCGACCGCGGCCGGTACGTGCTGATCAGCGCGGCCGGCGCGAGCAAGCCCACCGCGGGCAACGCCGCCTACGCCGCCGCCAAGGCCGCCGCCGAGGCGTGGACGCTGGCCATGGCGGACTACTTCCGCAAGGCCGGGGGCGAGCAGGGACCGACGTCGGCGGCTGTGATCCTGGTGGTCAAGGCGTTGGTGCACGACGCGATGCGCGCCGACCGCCCCAACGCGAAGTTCGCGGGCTTCACGGACGTCAAGGACCTGGCCGAGTCCATCGTCGGTGTCTGGGAGAAGCCCGCCGCGGAAGTGAATGGAAAGCGTCTGTGGCTGACCGAGAAGCCGTGAACCCACCGAGGACCGACGCGCGTCGTCATCACGACCCGGACGCCCGCGGTTTCGCCAGCGACAACTATGCCGGGGCCCATCCGGAGGTGCTCGCCGCCCTGGCCGTGGCCAACGGCGGGCACCAGGTCGCGTACGGCGAGGACGCCTACACCGAGAACCTCCAGCAGGTGATCCGCAGCCACTTCGGGCCGACGGCCGAGGCGTTCCCGGTGTTCAACGGCACCGGCGCCAACGTCGTGGCGCTCCAGGCCGTCACCGACCGCTGGGGCGCGGTGATCTGCGCCGAGAGCGCCCACATCAACGTGGACGAGGGCGGGGCGCCGGAGCGGGTCGGCGGGATCAAGCTGCTCACCGTGCCCACCCCGGACGGCAAACTGACCCCGGAGCTGATCGACCGGCAGGCCTACGGCTGGGACGACGAGCACCGCGCGATGCCGCAGGTGGTCTCCCTGGCCCAGGCCACCGAGCTGGGCACGGTCTACACGCCCGACGAGATCCGCGCCATCTGCGAGCACGCCCACGCGCACGGCATGAAGGTGCACGTCGACGGTTCCCGGCTGGCCAACGCCGCCGCCACGCTGAACGTGCCGCTGCGCACCTTCACCAACGCGGCCGGGGTCGACCTGCTCTCGCTGGGCGGCACAAAGAACGGCGCCCTCTTCGGCGAGGCCGTCGTCGTCCTGAACCCGGACGGCATCCGGCACATGAAGCACCTGCGCAAGCTGTCCATGCAGCTCGCGTCCAAGATGCGCTTCGTGTCGGTGCAGCTGGAGGCCCTGCTGGCCCGGGACCTGTGGCTGCGCAACGCCCGGCACGCCAACGAGATGGCGCAGCGGCTGGCCGAGGGCGTGCGCGCCGTGCACGGGGTGGAGATCCTCTACCCGGTGCAGTCCAACGCCGTCTTCGCGCGGCTGCCGCGCGAGGTGGGCGAGCGCCTGCAAAAGCGGTTCCGCTTCTACTTCTGGGACGAGGCGGCGGGCGATGTCCGCTGGATGTGCTCCTTCGACACCACCGAGGACGACGTGGACACATTCGTCGCGGCGCTCAAGGAGGAGATGGCCCGCTGGGCCTGACTGTATAAAAGTGCGGTCGACCGGCAATGCATTGACTGCCGGTCGGCCGCATCTCTATGCTCTGCCGACATGCAGCTGATCCAGCCAACGCCGGACCTCTCCGCGTATTCGCGAGACGGCCGCGCGGCTCGCCGCATGCGCGGCTGACGCTGGAGGGCATGGCACCGATGCCGGTCCCCGAGGTGGAGACGGCGGCCGCCGAACTCGCCGGTCTGCTGGAGAAGTTCAGCCCCGGGGCACGCGTCACGGTCCACCCTGCGGCCTGACCGGCGCCGACGGGCCGGCGGCGGAACGGGTCAGTGCGCCTCGGCCCGGCGGACCTGCTCCGGGGTCGGGGCCGTGCCCCCGAGGTGGGCCGGCATCCACCAGGTGTCGTCCGGGCCCTTGGGCCGCACCGGGTATGCGCGCTGCGCCGCCTCCAGGAGCTCCTGCACCCGCTCGCGCAGCTGGCGGGTGATCGCCCCGGCGTACTTGTCCTTGGACGCCTCCAGCGCCTCGCCCACGCGGATGGTGACGGGCGTGTGGCTGCGTCGGAAGTTGCGCGGGTGGCCCTTGGTCCACAGTCGCTGAGTGCCCCACACGGCCATCGGGATCAGGGGTACGCCCGCTTCCTGCGCCAGGCGCGCGGCGCCGGACTTGAAGCTCTTCAGCGTGAACGACTGCGAGATGGTGGCCTCCGGGAAGACGCCGACGATCTCACCCGACCGCAGCGACCCCAGCGCGTGCTCGTACGCCGCCTCGCCCTGCGCACGGTCCACCGGGATGTGCTTCATGCCGCGCATCAGCGGCCCGGAGATGCGGTGACGGAAGACCGACTCCTTCGCCATGAAGCGCACGAGCCGCTTCTGAGGAAGGGCCGCCAGGCCGTTGAAGACGAAGTCCAGATAGCTGATGTGATTGCTCACCAGCACGGCGCCGCCCGTGCGCGGGATGTTCTCCGAACCCTGGCAGTCGATCTTGAGGTCCCACAGCTTGAACAGGGTGCGGGCGAAACCGACGACGGGCCGGTAGACGAGTTCTGCCATGGGCGGGTAAGGACCCTTCCTTCTCTGCCTGGGAAGGGGACTCCCAGTCGAAGTTACGCAGCCGTAGGTTTTACGGCTTGTCGCAGATGGTGCCCCAAGAACGGCTGGTGAACCAGCCCCGGCGCCCGTCGGCGGCGAGATTCTCGTCACGTCCGCCCCCGGCCCACCTCGATCTTTGTGCGCCCACCGGGAATGCGGGAGGCCCTCCGGACACTTGAAACGGCTGACAGGACAGCCATGGCGGGAGAGGTCGAGTGCGAGGTCCGGACGGAGCGGGACGAGCCGGGGCGAGTGCGCCGCAGACGGAACTGGGCGGCGAGCTGGGTGCCCGGTTGGGGGAGCGTGCCACCCTGGTGCAGTTCTCCAGTGCCTTCTGCGCACCCTGCCGGGCGACCCGCCGTGTACTCGGCGAGGTGGCCGGCCTGGTGCCCGGCGTGACCCACGTGGAGATCGACGCCGAGGCCCGGCTGGACCTTGTGCGCCGCCTCGGAATCATCCGCACGCCGACCGTGCTGGTCCTCGACGCGGCCGGCCGGGTCGTACGGCGCGCCGCCGGACAGCCGCGCAAGGCGGATGTCATCGCCGCGCTCGGGGAGGCGGTGTGAGGGCCTTGGGGACCACGGTGAGGGATCTCCCACATCACCGGACCGACTTGACTGTGCATGCCACCCGTCGTCAGCCTGACTCCATGCCTCGGGAACTCCTTCGCCTCCGGCGGGTACCCGGCCGTCCGGCGGCCGCCCGCGCCGCGCGCGTGCGCCGACCGGGCCGGTGAGCAGCCGCGAACCCGCTCGTCGTCTCCCGCAGAAGGACAGTTTCATGACGGCCCCGTCCGACCTCGGCACCGCCCGGCCCGCCTCGCCCGAGCTGTTGCGCTCCGTCTTCCGCAAGCATGCGGCGGGCGTCGCGGTGATCACCGCGCGCGGTCGCCGGGGGCCGGTCGGCTTCACCGCCACCTCCCTCGCCTCCGTCTCCGCCGAGCCCCCGATGCTGTCGTTCGGGGTCGGCACGGGCGGCTCCAGCTGGCCCGTGATCGCGACGAGCGAGCACGTCGGCGTGCATGTCCTCGGGGAGCACCAGCAGGAGCTGGCGGCTACCTTCGCGCGCCGCGGCGCCGACCGCTTCGGCCCGGCCACCGCCTGGCGGGAGGGACCCGAGGGCGTGCCCGTCCTGGACGATGTGCCGGCCTGGATGGTGTGCAAGGTGGTGGCGCGGGTGCCCGCCGGCGACCACCGGATCGTGATCGCCGAGGTCCTGCTGGGCGACCCGTCCGGCCAGGGCCGTCCGCTCCTCTACCACCAGGGACGCTTCAACGGTCTGCGCGACTGAGCCGGGCTCCTTCCTGGTCGCGGACCCGTCGAGTTCCGGTTACGCTGCGTTGCGAAGGTCACAGTTCAAAGCGCTTGCTTAGCAGGAAAGAACTGGGTGTACTGACGAGTAATATTTCGTTCGGAGCGTGGGTCGCCCCGACCGGGATCGCCCGCTTCAGGCGCCTATGCTGCCTGTAGGCAGGCAGCCAGAAATGACGATGCAGTAGGAGAGCCGGCGTGAGCTTGAGGATCGTTGTCACTGTGAAGTACGTGCCCGACGCCACTGGCGACCGGCACTTCGCCGATGACCTGACCGTCGACCGTGACGATGTGGACGGTCTGCTCTCCGAGCTGGACGAGTACGCGGTCGAGCAGGCGCTGCAGATCTCGGAGGATTCCGACGACGACGTGGAGATCACCGTGCTGACGGTGGGCCCGGAGGACGCCAAGGACGCGCTGCGCAAGGCGCTGTCCATGGGCGCCGACAAGGCCATCCACGTCGAGGACGACGACCTGCACGGCACCGACGCCATCGGCACCTCCCTGGTCCTCGCCAAGGCCATCGAGAAGGCCGGCTACGACCTCGTCATCTCCGGCATGGCCTCCACGGACGGCACCATGGGCGTCGTACCTGCCCTGCTGGCGGAGCGTCTGGGCGTGCCGCAGGTGACCCTGCTGTCCGAGGTGTCCGTCGAGGACGGCACGGTCAAGGGCCGTCGTGACGGCGACGCCGCCTCCGAGCAGGTCGAGGCCTCCCTCCCCGCGGTCGTGTCGGTCACCGACCAGTCGGGCGAGGCCCGCTACCCGTCCTTCAAGGGCATCATGGCGGCCAAGAAGAAGCCGGTTCAGTCCTGGGACCTGTCCGACCTCGACATCGACGAGGACGAGGTCGGCCTGGAGAACGCCTACACGGTCGTCGAGTCGGCGGCCGAGCGTCCGGCCCGCACCGCGGGCACGATCGTCAAGGACGAGGGCGAGGGCGGCAAGCAGCTCGCCGAGTTCCTCGCGAGCCAGAAGTTCATCTGAGCCAAGAGCTCGACTCGCGTCCCGCCCCCGCACACTTCGCAAGCAGGAGAGAAGAAGTCCCATGGCTGAAGTTCTCGTCTACGTCGACCACGTGGACGGTGCCGTCCGCAAGCCGACCCTGGAGCTGCTGACCCTGGCCCGCCGCATCGGCGACCCGGTCGCCGTCGCGCTGGGCAACGGCGCCTCCGACACCGCCGCCACGCTCGCCGAGCACGGCGCGGTCAAGGTCCTCACCCACGAGGCCCCCGAGTACGCCGGCTACCTCGTCGTGCCGAAGGTGGACGCCCTCCAGGCCGCCCACGAGGCCGTCTCACCGGCCGCCGTGCTGGTGTCCTCCTCCGCCGAGGGCAAGGAGATCGCCGCCCGTCTGGCGCTGCGCCTGGGCTCCGGCATCATCACCGACGCCGTCGACCTGGAGGCCGGCGACGAGGGCCCGGTGGCCACGCAGTCGGTGTTCGCCGCGAGCTACACCACCAAGTCCCGTGTCTCCAAGGGCACGCCGGTCATCACGGTCAAGCCGAACTCGGCCGCCGTGGAGGCCGCCCCGGCCGCCGGCGCGGTCGAGCCCCTGAGCGTCACCTTCTCCGCCCAGGCGACCGGCACCAAGGTCACCGGTCGTACGCCGCGCGAGTCGACCGGCCGTCCCGAGCTGACCGAGGCCGCGATCGTGGTCTCCGGCGGCCGCGGTGTCAACGGCGCGGAAAACTTCGCGATCATCGAGGCCCTCGCCGACTCGCTCGGCGCGGCCGTCGGTGCCTCGCGTGCCGCCGTCGACGCCGGCTGGTACCCGCACACCAACCAGGTCGGCCAGACCGGCAAGTCGGTCTCGCCGCAGCTGTACATCGCCTCCGGCATCTCCGGCGCGATCCAGCACCGCGCCGGTATGCAGACCTCGAAGACCATCGTGGCCGTCAACAAGGACGCCGAGGCCCCGATCTTCGACCTGGTCGACTACGGCATCGTCGGTGACCTGTTCGACGTCGTCCCGCAGCTGACCGAGGAGATCAAGTCCCGCAAGGGCTGATCACCCCTCCGTCCGTCCGAGGCCCCCGCGACCGCTAGAACTCAAGCTCCGGTCGCGGGGGCCTCGGTGTGTCACACGGTCAGCGCCGCCTGGACCGGGAGATGGTCGCTCGGGAAGCGGCCGTCCACCGCGAAGGTGTTGATGGACGCCCGGTGCACCGTGACGCCGGGGGTGACCAGGATCCAGTCGATGCGCGGACCGTCCGGCACCGGCGGCCGGTATCCGTGGAATGTCCCGTACGCCTTCCCGCGTTCGGCGGCCGCGTCCCAGGTGTCGACCAGCCCGGCGTCGAGCAGCGTGTCGTACACGGGGTTGCCGTGCGCGGCGACGTTGAAGTCACCCGTCACCACGACCGGCAGCGAACGGGCCAGCGCCCCGACGCGCTCGGCGATGAGGGCGCCGGCCCGCTCCCGGGCGTACTGGCTCGCGTTGTCGAGATGGGTGTTGAGGACGTAGCACTCCCGGCCGCCCTGGCGCAGGTCGCGGAAGCGGACCCAGGTGACCATACGGATGGAAGCGCCGCCCCAGGTGTTCGATGCGATCACGTCCGGGGTGCCGGAGAGCCAGAAGTGGTCGTAGGCCAGCGGGACGAGCCGCCGGGTGTCGTAGAAGACGGTCATGAACTCGTCCTGGCTGCCGCCGGCCCGTCCGGTGCCGATCCAGTCGTAGGACGGTCCGAGATCGGCCTCGATGTCGCGCAGCTGCTGGTACAGGCCCTCCTGGGTGCCGATGACGTGCGGGCGCTCACGGCGCAGCAGTCGCCGCATCACGGGCCTGCGGGCGGCCCAGCTGTGCGGCTCGGCGGTACTCGCGAACCGCAGGTTGAACGACATGACGTCCAGGGGACGGTCCCGGCGCTCGTCCGCGGAGGCGGGAGCGGAGGGCAGTGCTGTACTGGACAGCGGAAGGGCGACCGAAGCGGCGAGCGCGCCCTTCAGCACCGGACGGCGCGTGACACGGCGATGAGTCGGCACGGACAAACGGTCGCAGATAGACGTGAACATGACTAGAGGGCGGCGGGCCGGATCACGGGACGGTGTTGACCGGCGAGGAGGTCGCCCGATAGCTTCTTTCAACAGATTGTTGATTCCGTGTCGCGGAATTCCGGGAGGGTGTCGCATGGGTCACGGTCAGCAGGATCGGGTGCCGACGAGTCTCGCGGATGCCGTCACCGAGGAGCTCGGGGCCTGGCTCGCACCGGTCGACGCCGAACTCGAGCGCCGCTACCCCGGAGACCCCGGCACCCGCCAGCCCGTCCACACCGTGTACGTCCCCGCCGACGCCTTCGCCGCCGACACCCTCCGTACCTGGGGCGACCGGGCCCTCGCCGCACTCGACGAACACGCCCCGGACGCCGCCTCCTTCGCCTCCGTCCTCGGGCTGGACGGCGCGCCGGCCGAGGACGTGTACGGACGTGTCCGCGCCAAACTGGAGCGCGAGCCGGTCGAGGACCTGCGCATCGACTTCGAGGACGGCTACGGCAACCGCCCCGACGCGGAGGAGGACGCGCACGCCGCCCGTGCGGCCCGGCTCGTCGCCGAGGCGTACGCGGCGGGCACCGCCGCCCCGTACACGGGCATCCGCATGAAGTGCATGGAGGCCGCCGTCCGCGACCGGGGCGTCCGCACCCTCGACATTTTCCTCACCGGTCTGCTGGAAGCCGGAAGCCTGCCCGACGGGCTGGTGCTGACCCTGCCCAAGGTCACCTATCCCGAACAGGTCGCCGCCATGGCCCGGCTCCTCGACGCGTTCGAGAAGGCGCGCGGCCTCGAGCCCGGCCGAATCGGCTTCGAGATCCAGATCGAGACCAGCCAGTCCATCCTCGCCGCCGACGGCACCGCCGCCGTCGCCCGCATGATCCAGGCCGCCGGCGGACGCGCCACCGGCCTGCACTACGGGACCTTCGACTACAGCGCCTGCCTCGGCGTCTCCGCCGCCCACCAGGCGAGCGACCACCCGGCCGCCGACCACGCCAAGGCCGTCATGCAGGTCGCCGCGGCGGGCACCGGCGTACGCCTCTCGGACGGCTCCACCAACGTCCTGCCCGTCGGCCCCACCGCACAGGTCCACGACGCCTGGCGCCTGCACTACGGTCTCACCCGCCGCGCCCTCGCCCGCGCCTACTACCAGGGCTGGGACATGCACCCCGGCCACCTCCCCACCCGGTACGCCGCCGTCTTCGCCTTCTACCGCGAGGGCTTCGAACAGGCCGCCGCCCGCCTCGCCCGGTACGCCGGCCGCGAGAGCGGCGACGTCATGGACGAGCCGGCCACCGCCAAGGCCCTCGCCGGTTACCTGCTGCGCGGCCTCAACTGCGGCGCCCTGGACGACGCCGAGGTCGCACGGGCGACCGGCCTGACCCGTGCCGCCCTGGAGGGCTTCGCCTCACCCCGCCGGGGCGGCCTGACGGCCTCCGCCCAGTAGTCCGGTCCCGGCCGCCCATTTGCCTCACCTATCGAATCTCGATAGATTTCCATCGTGGTTCGAGTGGAGGAGGAGCGATGGGACGGCTGACCGTGCTCGCGCTGCGTGCCGTGATCGTGATGCTGCTGGCGGGTTCACTGGCCGTGCAGACGGTGATGGTTCCGCTGCTGGCGAGCGATCTCGACGGACTGGACGCGGAGTACGGCTACCTCCGCACCCCGCTCCTGCTCGTCGTGGTCCTCTTCGTCATGGCGGCGCAGACCGTCCTCGTCTGCGTCTGGCGCCTGGTGACGATGGCCCGGCAGGGAACCGTCTTCTCCCACGCCGCCTTCCGCTACGTGCACATCGTGATCGGCGCCTTCGTCGCCGCGGCCCTGCTGGTGTTCACGCTCGGAGCGCTCCTGGCGCCGGGCGAGGCCGTGGCCCCGGGCATCGTGCTCCTGCTCGGCGGGGCCGGGCTGGCGATCCTGGGCATCGCGCTCATCGTGCTGGTCCTGCGGATGCTGCTCGCCCAGGCCGTCGCGCGCGACGTCGAGGCATCGCGGATGCAGGCCGAACTGGCCGAGGTGATCTGATGCCGATCGCCGTCGACATCGACGTGATGCTGGCCAAGCGGAAGATGTCCGTGGGCGAACTCGCCGAACGCGTCGGCATCACACCGGCCAACCTCGCGGTGCTCAAGAACGGCCGCGCCAAGGCGGTCCGCTTCACGACCCTCGCCGCGCTCTGCGAAGTCCTCGACTGCCAGCCCGGCGACCTGTTGCGCTGGGTGCCCGAGCACACCCCGGCACCGTCGGACGCCGGTTCCCCCTAGGGCCTGTTCGGCGCGGGGGAAGGGGGCGGCGCCGTGGAACCCGGGTGACCGGGGCCTGGTGCGTCCAGCTGCGCGGCGGAGGAGGGAGTCGACGCGATGGGGGTCTCCCCGCTCATGGGGGTCCCCCCGCTCGAGCGAAGCCGAGAGTGGGGGAGAAGTCGAGAGTGGGGGAGTCGGCGACCGACGACAACGCCGCAGATGGGCGTGCCGGACCCCGCGTCCCCGGCATGATCCGCCGGAGAGGCCCTACGCTGTACGCCACGCATAGTAGGCGGGTCACAGAACGGGGCGACGGTGTCAACGGGGGAGTACGGACAGGCGGACGGGATCGGCCGGGTGCTGGCAGGGCGGTACCGGGTCACCGCCAGGCTCGGTCGCGGCGGCATGGGCGTGGTCTGGAAGGCGGTGGACGATGTCCTCGGCCGCGAGGTGGCGGTCAAGGAACTCCGCACCTACAGCGACGCCGCCGGACCCGAACTGGCGGACCTCGGACTGCGGATGCAGCGCGAGGCGCGGGCCGCGGCCCGGGTGCGCCACCCCGGTGTCATCGCCGTCCACGACATCGCCGAGGAGGACGGCCGCCCGCTGATCGTGATGGAGCTCATCGACGGGCCGTCCCTGGACGACGTGCTCCGCGACCGCGGCACCCTCGATCCGCGCGAGGCCGCCGGGATCGGCGCCAAGGTGATGGACGCGCTGGCCGCCGCCCACCGGGCCGGCGTGCTGCACCGCGACGTGAAGCCCGCCAACATCCTGCTCGACCGCTCGGGCCGGGTCGTGCTCACCGACTTCGGCATCGCCGCCATGGAGGACCCCGGCGACGGCGCGGCGACCCAGCTCACCCGCAGCGGCGAGATCGTCGGCTCCCTCGACTACCTGGCGCCCGAACGTGCCCAGGGCGCCGTGCCGGGACCGGCCTCCGACGTCTGGGCCCTGGGCGCCACGCTCTACGCGGCCGTCGAGGGCGCCTCACCCTTCCGCCGTACGTCGACCTTCTCCACGCTTACCGCCATCGTGTCCGAGCCGCTGCCCGGGTCACGCCGGGCCGGTCCGCTCGCGCCCGTCCTCGGGCAACTGATGGACAAGCGGCCCGACGCCCGTCCGGAGGCCGCGCAGGCGTGCGCGCTCCTGGAGGCCGTCGCCACCGGCGCGGACGCGTCGACGGCCGCGCTGCGCCTGCCGGCACCCCCGCCCGCTCCCGGACGGACCGAGACGGAACTCGCCGTCCCCGCGGTACCCCCGGGCTTCGGGCCACCGGCGGAGGGAGGCCCCGGACCCGGCGCCGTGGCCGCACATCCGGTTCCGGACCCCTCCTCCAGGCCCACCCGGCCAATGAGCTCCCCCTCCGGATCCCGCAGGCCTCGCGTGCTGCTCGCCGCCCTGGCCGTCGCCGTCGTCGTCGCCGCGGCCGGAGTCACGGCCGCCGTGGTCTACTCCCCGGACGGCACACGCGGTGACGCGCACACCGGCGCCACCCGTACCGATGGCCCGTCCTCCCCCGCCGCGTCCGGCGACACGGACGCCGGCCGGCCCCTGGGGCCCGGAGCGGACACGGAGAAGAGCACGGCACCGCCGGACAAGCCCGGCGCGCAGGACGGAACCGCCGAGCCGACCGGCAGCCCCGCCGCCACCGGCGCCGAGGAGAAGACCCCCGAGCGCGGCGGATCCGGCGGGGCCGCCGCCGACGACGACGGCGCACCGGACGGCGACGGCGGTTCCGGCACGCAGGATCCGGTCTGCCACCCGATCGGCGGCGGCAAGTACAACTGCGAGGTCTGGCGCACCGCCACGTCCCACACCGCCTCGGGCACCGAGGTCGGCGTCCTCAACGCGGGCACCAACTACTTCTACTGCCAGCAGAACCTGGGCCGCCGGCAGAGCCAGGGCGAGTGGACCAACGTCTGGTGGGCCAGAACCGACGACGACAGCGGCAACACCGATGTCTGGGTCAACGACGTCCACATCAGGGGCGGCGCCAACGACGCGCCGGTGCCCGGACTTCCGTACTGCTGAGACCGACGTACCGCTCCAGGCCGCAGGCGGTCACCATCTTCTCCTCGGCGAACAGCCGGGTGCCCCGGGCGCACAGGTCCCGGTCGGCGCGCGCCCGGGCGGAGAACTCCTCGGGGGAAGTGCCGAACAGCTCCCGCAGGCGGGGCACGTGCGCGAGCAGTTCGGTGAGCAGCGGCCGCTGGCCCGGATGGGCGCGCGGTACTCCGGTGCCGTCGTGCAGCACACCGTGGCGGTTGACGTACGCGTACGCGCCGGGCAGCACCGAGCCGTCGGCGAGCTCGATCCGCACATCGGGTGCGGGAAGCCAGGCGCGCCGGAAGTTGCCATCCGGCCGCGGCGCGCCCTCGCTCGCGTCGATCACCGCGAGCTGCCGGGCGTCGAGCCAGAGGACGAACAGCTCACGCATCGCTCCCGGGGCGGCGACCGGCGAGTTGGACACGTAGCCCATGCGGCTGACGTGCGCCGAGACGCCGATACCGACGCCCGTCACCCGGGCGCGCACCATCGGCAGCGGCGTGACGATCCCGGACTCGGCCATCTTGTGCCGCAACTGGCCGGGGCAGGCGTTGGAACCGACCGCCAGCACCGGGACGCGGTCGTCGTACACCAGACGGTCCAGCGGCAGCAGCCGGGGCCCGTCGAGCAGCCCCGAATCCTTCGGCCAGGCGCCCGGGTACAGCAGCGGATGCTCACGCGGCGCCTCGTCCAGACCCAGCGCCCGCAGGGTGCGGTCCTCCTCCACCGGCACCGCCCGCTCAGTCCGACGGGGGCAGCTCGCCGGAGCCGCGGGTGATCAGCCGGGTGGGCAGCTCGATGCGCTCCGGGGGGAGCAGGGTGCCGTCCAGCCGGCGGAACAGCCGCTCGGCGGCGGTCCGGCCGAGCGCGGCCGCGTCCTGGGCGACGACGGTGACACCCGGGCTGAGGAGGTCGGCCAGCTCGATGTCGTCGAAGCCGACGAGGGCGACCGGCCGGGAGTGCTCGGCCAGCACCCGGATCACGGTGACCGTCACCCGGTTGTTGCCCGTGAAGATCGCGGTGACCGGTTCCGGGCCGGACAGCATCTCCCGGGCCGCCCGGGAGACCCGCTCGGGGTCGGTGACGCCCAGCGACATCCAGGAGTCCGCCACCGGTATCCCCGCGTCCTCCATGGCGGTCCGGTAGCCGCGCAGACGCTCGGCCGCGGTGTGGATACGGGGCATGTCGCCGATGAAGCCGATCCTGCGGTGTCCGTGCGCGATCAGATGGCTCACCCCGTCGCGAGCGCCGCCGTAGTTGTCCGACACCACGGTGTCCGCGTCGATGTGCCCGGCCGGGCGGTCCACGAAGACCGTGGCGACGCCCGCCTTGATCTCCGGCTCCAGATAGCGGTGGTCGTCGCCGGCCGGGATCACCACCAGTCCGTCGACCCGTCGGGCGCACAGCGCGAGCACCAGTTCCTGCTCGCGGTCGGCGTCCTCCGCGCTGGAACCGTTGATCAACAGTGCGCCGTGGGCGCGGGCCACCTCCTCCACCGCCCGGCTCAGCGGCCCGTAGAACGGGTCCGCGAGATCCTCCAACACCAGGCCGATGCTGGCGGTGCGGCCCTTGCGCAGCACCCGGGCGCTGTCGTTGCGGCGGAAGCCGAGCGCCTCGATCGCCTCCCGGACGCGGCGCTCCGTCTCGGGAGTGACCCCCGGTTCGCCGTTGACCACCCGGGAGACCGTCTTGAGCCCGACCCCCGCGCGGGCCGCCACGTCCTTCATCGTCGGACGGTTGCCGTAACGGGCCCCTGGGATGCTGTCGGTGCGGCGGGTCGTCTCCGGCACGGTGCGGTGTCCTGTCCTGTCGGCCACGGGGATGCGTTGGGTCCATGGGCTTGTACGAGGATGTGGCGTCGAGCATAGAGCCTGGACAACGTTGTCAGGCTCGGGGACACTGTCCCACGCACACTCCGGCCCGGACATCGACGCAGGACGGAACAGCCGCCCGTGCTCCGTGTGTTGCCTCCTGGTCGCGCATGGTCGTTCCCAGGGTTTCAGATGTTTTTCCATGTTTGACGGGGAGATCCGACACCGATGCACACCGACCTCGTGGCTGCGCTCGACATCGGCGGCACCAAGATCGCCGGGGCTCTGGTGGACCGCCAGGGACGGATCCTGGTTCGCGCCCAGCAGCCGACGCCCGCCCGCGAGGACGGCGAGACCGTGATGCGCGCGGTCGAGACGGTGCTCGGCGAACTCACCGCCTCCCCGCTGTGGCAGCGCGCCGGCGCCGTCGGCATCGGCAGTGCCGGCCCGGTGGACGCCTCCGCGGGCACGGTGAGCCCGGTGAACGTGCCCGGCTGGCGCGACTACCCGCTGGTCGCCCGGGTCCGGGACGCGGCCGGTGGCCTGCCCGTGGAGCTGATCGGCGACGGCGTGGCGATCACGGCCGCCGAACACTGGCAGGGCGCCGCCCGCGGTCACGACAACGCCCTGTGCATGGTCGTCTCCACCGGGGTCGGCGGCGGCCTGGTCCTCGGCGGCCGGCTGCACCCCGGACCCACCGGCAACGCCGGCCACATCGGACACATCAGCGTGGACCTCGACGGCGACCTGTGCCCCTGCGGCTCGCGCGGCTGTGTGGAGCGGATCGCGAGCGGGCCCAACATCGCCCGCCGCGCCCTGGAGAACGGCTGGCGGCCCGGCCCGGACGGCGACACCTCCGCCGCCGCGGTCGCGGCGGCCGCCCGGGCCGGGGACCCGGTGGCCGTCGCGTCCTTCGAACGGGCGGCCGGCGCCCTGGCCGCCGGTATCGCGGCCGCCGCGACGCTGGTGGAGATCGACATAGCCGTGATCGGCGGCGGCGTGGGCAAGGCGGGCGAAATCCTCTTCGCTCCCCTGCGCAAGGCCCTCACCGAGTACGCCACCCTGTCCTTCGTGCAGCGTCTCGCGGTGGCCCCCGCGCAGATGGGCACCGACGCGGGCCTGGTGGGCGCCGCCGCGGCGGCACTGGTCAGCAGGGCGGACACGGCGGTCGCGGGGGTGTGAGAGGCGGCCGGGGGCCGTCGGCGGAAGGCTCCGCGGTCCTCGAGGAAGAGCCGTGCGTGACCCCGCGGCGGTCTCCGCAGTTGAGCCGGGTATGAAGAAGCGCAGCATGCTGGCCATCGCCTCCCTCGCCACCGGGTTCGTCGTCGCGGCCGTCACCCCGTCGCACGCGCAGGGTGACACCCTCGGCGGGCTCGCCGTCGACGACACCCTCAGCACCCTCGACCGCACGGTGGCCGAGGACAACACCCTGCTCCTGGACGTCGACCAGGACTGATCCATCGCGCGGCGGAGTCGTACGGCGCCGGCATCCCTTGTCGAGAGGGGTGCCGGCGCCGCTCTCATGCCTTCTCAACTGGATCTGGTTTCCGTGGCAGGGTGGAGCGGGCAAGCCACAGGGGGCCAACAGAAGAGGGGGAAACGTGATCGTCTGGGTCAATGGCGCGTTCGGTGCGGGGAAGAGCACCACCGCGCGCGAACTGATCGAGCTGATCCCGAACAGCACGCTCTTCGACCCCGAGGTCATCGGCGGAGCACTGGACCGGCTGCTCCCGCCCAAGCGCCTCGCCGAGGTCGGCGACTTCCAGGACCTCCCGATCTGGCGACGTCTCGTGGTCGACACAGCGGCAGCGATGCTCGCCGAGCTCGGCGGGACCCTCGTGATCCCCATGACCCTGCTGCGTCAGGAGCACCGCGACGAGATCTTCGGTGGCCTCGCCGCCCGCCGGATACCCGTCAGACATGTCCTGCTCGCTCCGGCGGAAACGATCCTGCGCGAGCGCATAGCCGCCCGCGAGGTCCCCGCGGACCTCCCCGACGGCGAAATACGCGTCCGCCAGTGGGCGTACGACCACATCGAGCCGTACAAGGCGGCCCTCGCCGCCTGGCTCACCGCCGACGCCTATCCGGTCGACAGCTCGACCCTGACCCCGTACGCCACCGCCCTGCGGATCGCCGAGGCGGTCGGCAGCGGGGCGGTTCCCGCCTGCGACATCGTCCAGACACCCGAGCCCACCGCCGAGACGGTCGCCGCCGGGGTCCTGCTCTTCGACGAACACGACCGCGTGCTGCTCGTCGACCCGACCTACAAGGCGGGCTGGGAGTTCCCGGGCGGTGTCGTCGAACGCGGCGAGGCTCCCGCGCGCGCCGGGATGCGCGAGGTGGCCGAGGAGACCGGGATCCGCCTCGATGAGGTGCCCGCGCTGCTGGTCGTCGACTGGGAGCCGCCCACGCCGCCCGGATTCGGGGGTCTGCGGCTGCTCTTCGACGGCGGACGGCTCGACTCCGCGGAGGCCGGCCGGCTGCTGCTGCCCGGACCGGAACTGCGCGGCTGGCGCTTCGTCTCCGAGACGGAGGCCGCCGACCTGCTGCCACCGGTCCGCTACGAACGGCTGCGCAGGGCACTGCGGGCACGCGAACGCGGCAAGGCGATGTATCTGGAGGCCGGAGTGCCGGTCGGCTGAGACCGGGCGGTCGGGTGGTCGGGTGGTCGGGCGATTGGGTGGTCGGGTCTTCCACGCGTGAGGCGCGGAGGAGGCGCGATGCGAAGCCCCCGGCCCCGCCGGGGACGGGGACTTCGGCCCGGGCAGAGGTCAGTTGGCGCCGGACGCGTAGGTGCGCAGGAACAGCGCCTCCGCGACCGACAGCCGCTCCAGCTCGTCCGGGGACACGCTCTCGTTCACCGCGTGGATCTGCGCCTCCGGCTCGCTCAGGCCGATGAGCAGGATCTCCGCCTTCGGGTAGAGGGCGGCGAGGGTGTTGCACAGCGGGATGGAGCCGCCCAGGCCGGCGTACTGCATCTCCTGCCCCGGGTAGGCCACCGCCATCGCCTCGGCCATGGCCCGGTAGGCGGGGCTGGTGGTGTCCGCGCGGAACGCCTGCCCCTGCCCGATCTGTTCGGTGCTCACCCGGGCGCCCCACGGCGTACGCGACTCCAGGTGCGCCCGGAGCAGCGTGGTCGCCTCCGCCGCGTCGACGCCCGGCGGCACCCGCAGGCTGATCAGCGCACGGGCGCTCGCCTGCACCGAGGGCGTGGCACCGACCACCGGCGGGCAGTCGATGCCGAGCACGGTGACCGCCGGACGCGCCCAGATACGGTCGGCGACCGTGCCGGAACCGATCAGCTCCACACCGTCGAGCACCTTGGCGTCCTTGCGGAACTGCTCGTCGTCGTACTGCAGTCCGTCCCACGCGCTGTCAGCGTTCAGCCCGTCCACGGTGGTGCTGCCGTCCTCCGCGCGCAGCGAGTCCAGTACGCGCACCAGCGCGGCCAGCGCGTCCGGCGCGGCACCGCCGAACTGGCCGGAGTGCAGATTGCCCTCGAGGGTGTCGACGGACACCCGGACGAGCGTCATGCCGCGCAGTGTGGAGGTGACAGTCGGCAGGCCGGCGCGGAAGTTGCCCGCGTCGCCGATCACGACGGCGTCGGCCGTCAGCAGGTCGGGGTGCTCCTCGGCGTACCGCTCCAGACCGCCGGTGCCCTGCTCCTCGGAGCCCTCCACGATCACCTTGACGTGCACGGGGACACCCCCGTCGGCCTTGAGCGCGCGCAGGGCCAGCAGGTGCATGATCAGGCCGCCCTTGCAGTCCGCGGTCCCGCGCCCGTACCAGCGGCCGTCGCGCTCGGTCAGCTCGAAGGGCGGGGTCGTCCAGCCGGATTCGTCGAGCGGCGGCTGCACGTCGTAGTGCGCGTAGAGCAGGACGGTCCTGGCGCCCTCCGGGCCGGGCAGGTATCCGTACACCGACTGCGTGCCGTCCGGGGTGTCCAGCAGCGCCACGTCCTCGAAGCCCTCGGCGGTCAGCGCGTCGGCGATCCAGCGCGCGGCGCCCTCGCTCTCGCTGCGCGGGAACTGGTCGAAGTCCGCCACCGACTTGAAGGCCACCAGCTCGGTGAGCTCCTCCTTCGCCCTGGACATCAGCGAGGCGACGGTCGCGGCGACCGGATTCGACGACATGGGCACGCTCCTTGTGGGTGCGACGTTGTACATCTGCGTACTTCTTTGTACGAGATGATCGTGCGGTGTGCGTGAGGACCCGTGTACGGGGCACTTACGCCGCCGATCCTCCCACAGTGGCCCCAGCCGATCGCCGCCGTAGGATGCGGGGGGACAGAGCGGCAGGCGGCGGGATCGGGAGCAGTAGACCATCGTGAGCAGCGAGAACTCTTCGGCGGACGACGTTCGGCAGGTGTGGGACGTCGTCGTGGTGGGCGCGGGACCCGCGGGGGCCTCCGCCGCCTACGCGGCGGCGGTCGCGGGACGGCGCGTGCTGTTGCTGGAGAAGGCGGAGCTGCCACGCTACAAAACGTGCGGTGGCGGCATCATCGGCCCCTCGCGCGACTCGCTCCCGCCCGGCTTCGAACTCCCGCTGAAGGACCGGGTGCACGCGGTGACGTTCTCCAGCAACGGCCGCTTCAGCCGCACCCGTCGTTCCCGCCAGATGCTGTTCGGGCTGATCAACCGCCCCGAGTTCGACCAGCAACTCGTGGAGCACGCGCAGAAGGCGGGCGCCGAACTGCGCACCGGCGTCGCCGTGCAGCGCGTGGAGCAGCACGGCTCGGCCGTGCCGGACCGGCGCACGGTCGCCGTCGTCCTGCAGGGCGGCGAGACGGTGCTCGCGCGGGCCGTGGTCGGCGCGGACGGCAGCGCCGGCCGGATAGGAGCCCATGTCGGGGTCAAGGTGGACCAGGTCGACCTGGGCCTGGAGGCGGAGATCCCGGTACCGGAGACCGTCGCCGAGGACTGGAAGGGGCGGGTGCTCATCGACTGGGGCCCCATGCCGGGCAGTTACGGCTGGGTCTTCCCCAAGGACGACACGCTCACCGTCGGTGTGATCTCGCGGCGCGGTGAAGGCGCCGCGACCAAGCGGTACTTGGAGGACTTCATCGGGCGGCTCGGCCTCGCCGGGTTCGAACCGAGCATCTCTTCCGGGCACTTGACCCGCTGCCGTGCCGACGACTCGCCGCTGTCGCGCGGCCGGGTGCTGGTGTGCGGGGACGCGGCCGGGCTGCTGGAGCCGTGGACCCGCGAGGGCATCTCCTTCGCGCTGCGCTCGGGCCGGCTGGCGGGGGAGTGGGCCGTGCGGATCGCCGAGGCCCACGACGCCGTGGACACGCGGCGCCAGGCACTGAACTACGCCTTCGCCGTCAAGGCGGGGCTGGGCGTGGAGATGAGCGTGGGCAAGCGGATGCTGGCCGCGTTCGAACGGCGTCCCGGAGTGTTCCACGCCGTCCTCACCGGCTTCCGCCCGGCCTGGAAGGCCTTCAAGGACATCACGCAGGGTTCGACGACGCTCGGCGAACTGGTCCGCACCCACCCGATGGCCCACCGCGCCCTGCTGGCACTGGACCGGCGTCCGGCGGGGGAAGAGGCCGGCTCCTGACCGTGTGACAGGGGGAGCACGGGGGAGCCCGGGGGCCCTGGCTGCGGGAAGGGGTCAGCTCTCGGCCGTGATCCGGAAGACCGGGTGGTCGGGGGCGATACGGCGCAGTTCGTCGTCGGAGGAGTCGGGGCCGACCCCCTTGAAGAAGGCCCCGACCTCCGCCTTCCACCGCTTGAGGTAGGCACGCAGCAGCGGCGGCTTGTCGCCGTCGGCCACCTCTGTGGCGGTGAAGACTTCCACCCTCTTGCCGAGGCGCAGCTCGCCGCCGCCGGCCGCGCGCATGTTGTGCGTCCACTGGACGTGGCCGCGCGGTGCTACGAGATACCGCTCGCCGTCGATGGTGAGCAGGTTGACGGGGGTCGTCCGCCACTGGCCGCTCTTGCGGCCGCGGACGGCGAGGACGCGGGAGCCCCAGACGCTGAGCCCGCGGCGGGTCAGCCACGAGACGAGCCGGTTGAGGACGTTGACGGTGAACCAGCCGGGCTTCTGGACGTGCGTGGACATCGGAGGCTCCCGTGGGTGTGGGTGTGGCGGTGTCGTGAGCAGCGCTTCCTTCTGGGAGCGGTGCTCTCTTCCTAGAGTCGTGCTTCTCTTCGCGAGCGGTGCCCTTCTTTGAGGTTGACGCTCGCCTCCGAGAGCGCTGCTCTCTTCACAAAGTGGGCGGTGCTCTCTTAGCGGAGCGGTGCCCTTTCGGGAGCGGTGCTCTCTTTCGAGAGCGGTGCTCTCGCTTGCTGTCGCCGCCCAGTCTGCCCGAGATCGATGCTCTAAAGCAAGAGCACTGCTCTCTTCCGTGTGTGCCGCTCGCAAAAGTGTTCGGCGCTCGCGTTTGTGTGCAGTGCTCTGCTTCGTGGAACACTGCTCCCATGAGCAGCACACACGGCGCCCGCGCCCGGGCCAGGATCGAAGTCACCGCGGCCATCAAGGAAGAGGCCCGCAGACAGCTGGCGAAGGAAGGCGCCACCAAGCTCTCCCTGCGGGCCGTCGCACGCGAACTCGGCATGGCGTCCTCCGCCCTCTACCGTTACTTCCCCAGCCGTGACGACCTGCTCACCGCACTCATCATCGACGCCTACGAGTCCCTCGGCGAGGCAGCCGAAGCGGCACGCGACGCGGCCGCCGACGCGGGGCCCATCCAGCGCTGGACTGCCGTATGCCAGGGCATCCGCGCCTGGGCGCTCGGGCATCCGCACGAGTACGCGCTGATCTACGGCACGCCGGTGCCCGGCTACACCGCCCCCGACACCACCGTCCCGGCCGCCGCCCGCGCCGTCCTCGTCATCGTCGGCATCCTCCGGGACGCGCAAGCGGGTCTTGGCCTCGCCAAGCCCCCACTGCCGCCGGAGCTGAAGCCCGAGGCCGTACGGATGGCGGCCGAACTGGCCCCTGATCTGCCGCCCGAGGTGGTGGTGACGACGGTCGCGGCCTGGGCCCAGCTGTTCGGGCTGATCGGGTTCGAGCTGTTCGGGCAGTTCAACCGGGTCGTGGAGGACCGCGACACGTTCTTCCGTCATGTGGTGGGGCAGCTCGCGCACACGGTGGGCCTGGTGTATCCGCAGCAGGGACCCGCGATCTGAGGCACCGCCCGTCGGCTCGCCGCCGCAGAGGCAGGACCGTCGCGCGTACTCCGCCGGAAGTACGTGTGATCACCACGCCGGGGGGACGCCGTCCCGGGCGCCCGGCGTCTAGCGTGGCCGACATGGACAAGCAGCCTGGACCCGGCGCCGGCCCGCCGTGGTGGTGGCGGCACGGCCCGCCCGGGTGGAGCCGCTGGGCCGACCAGCACGACGAGGCTGGCCAAGGCGAAGGCGACGGCGACGGTGACAGCGGCACCAACCGGCGCCCCCGGTGGCCCTGGCGTTCCACCGTGCTGGTCATGGTGTTCGTGCTGGCCGGCTCCAACTTCGCGGCCCGCGCGCAGGAGGGCGAGCGGGTTGCCCTGGACCCCTTCGGGCGGGTCCTGCTGTTCGTGGCGGGCGCGCTCCTGCTGTGGCGGAAGCGGCACCCCGTGCCCGTCGTGTTCGGCACGGTGGCCGCGGTCCTGCTCTATGTGGGGGCCGGATACCCGTATGGGCCGGTGTTCCTCACCGTCGTCGTGGCCTGCTTCAGCGCCATCGTCTCGGGGCACCGGCATGCGGCATGGGCGGCGATGGCGACGTTGTGGACGGGGCACCTGCTGATCGCCCACGTCCTGTACCGCTGGCTGCCGCCTTCCGGTGACCGGGCCGCCTCCTGGACCCAGGAGATCGTGATCGCCACCTGGCTGGTGGCGCTCGTGGCGGTGTCCGAACTGGCCCGGACCCGCCGTGAGCAATGGGCACGGGAGCGGGCCGAGCGGGCCCAGGCGGCACGGCGCCGCGCGGACGAGGAACGGCTGCGGATCGCCCGGGAACTGCATGATGTGCTGGCGCACAGCATCTCCGTCATCAACGTGCAGGCGGGCGTGGGCCTCGCACTGCTGGACAGCGACCCGGAGCAGGCGCGCACCGCCCTGGGCACCATCAAGGCCAAGAGCAAGGAGGCGCTCGGGGAGGTGCGCCAGGTGCTCGGCACGCTGCGCGCGCCCGGCGCCGCGCCCCGCGCCCCCGCCCCCGGTCTGGACCGGCTGCCCGAACTGGTCGAACAGGCAGCGAGCGCCGGACTGACCGTGACGGTCGAGGGGGAGGCGTCGCGGCTGCCTCCCGGCGTGGACCTGGCCGCGTTCCGGGATCGTCCAGGAGGCCCTCACCAACGTCGTACGGCACTCGGGCTCGCGGGAGGCCCGCGTGTGCATCGAGCGGGACGGGGGACGGCTGCGGCTGCGCATCGACGACGACGGGCCCGCCACCGGCGCCGACGCGGGAGGCGGCGGTAACGGACTCGCCGGGATGCGGGAGCGGGCCGCCGCGCTGGGTGGCACCATCGAGGCGGGTCCGCGCCCCGACGGCGGGTTCCGGGTGCTCGCCGTACTGCCGCTCGAGGTCAAGGAGGACCGGTGATCCGCGTACTGCTGGCCGACGACCAGTCACTGGTCCGGGCGGGATTCCGCGCGCTGCTGGACGCACAGCCGGACGTCGAGGTGGCGGGGGAGGCGGCGGACGGCGAGGAGGCCGTGCGGCTGATCCGCGAACTGCGGCCCGATGTGGTGCTGATGGACATCCGCATGCCCGCGCTCGACGGTCTGGCCGCCACCCGTCGCGTGACGGAGGACGCGGAACTCGCGGAGGTGAAGGTGGTCATGCTCACCACCTTCGAGCTGGACGAGTACGTCTTCGAGGCCATCCGCTCGGGAGCCTCGGGCTTCCTGGTCAAGGACACCGAGCCGGGCGAACTGCTGCGCGCGGTGCGGGCGGTGGTCGGCGGTGACGCGTTGCTGTCGCCCGGGGTGACACGTCGGCTGATCGCGGAGTTCGCGGCCCGTTCCAAGGAACCGGCGGCCGCCGACGCCCTGGCCGGGCTCACCGAGCGGGAGCGGGAGGTCATGGCGCTGGTGGGCATCGGCCTGTCCAACGAGGAGATCGCCCGGCGTCTGGTCGTCAGTCCGCTCACGGCGAAGACCCATGTCAGTCGCACCATGGTGAAACTCGGCGCCCGTGACCGGGCCCAACTGGTCGTTCTGGCCTATGAGTCGGGGCTGGTGCGGCCGGGCTGGCTGGGCTGAACCGCTCGCCGGAACCGCACCAGCACGGTGACCGTGCGGACGGCGAACAGGGCCGTGGCGAGTACCGGGCCGGCGTACGACAGCGTCGCCTCGACGATCTCCGGCAGGTCGAAGAGCAGCGCCGGACCCGTCACGGCGCCCAGGACGACCGCCGCGGCGAACGTGGCGCTGTACAGCGCGTACCCGATCTCGACGGTGATCGCGTCCCGTTCGGCCTGGGTCCGGCGTCCCCCGTGCACCGTCATGCGCTCCCCCTGACGTCACTCACTCCCGGAGTCAAACAGGCGTGTGCCCGGCGGGCAAGCAACCCGCCGGGCACACGATGGAGACGGTCCCCCTAGTCACGGGCGCCGACGCGCTCCGCCTCCGTCTCCCGCACGGTGGACTTGGCCACGACCACGGACCCGCCCCGGCGGCCGCCGCGCAGCCCCGAGAGGGTGATGAGCAGGCCCGTCAGGGCGATCACCGCCACCACCACGAGGCCGGGCCGGTAGCTGTCGAGGACCTGCTGCCGGGTGGGGTTCTCGGAGGAGTTGGCGGTCACCACGGCGGTCACCACCGCCAGGAAGACCGCCCCGCCCACCTGCACCGACGTGTTGAGCAGACCGGAGACCATGCCCTGCTCGTGCTCGTCGACGCCATTGGTGGCCTGGACGTTGAGGGAAGGGAAGGTCAGGGCGAAGCCGGAGCCGACGAGCAGCATGGTCGGCAGGATGACCGCCGCGTAGACCGGGTCGAGATCGATGCGCAGGAACAGGACGTATCCGGCGACCATCAGGGCGAAGCCCACCACGATCAGGCGTGCGGTGCCGAACCGGTCGATGACGGCGCCGACCTTGGTCGCCGACAGCGCCACCAGCGCGCCCGCCGGCAGGAAGGCCAGCGCGGTGTGCAGGGCCGACCAGCCGAGCAGTTGCTGCATGTACAGGGTGACGAGGAACTGGAAGCCGAAATAACTGCCCACGAAGGTGAACGCGCCCAGCTGTGCGCGTACTTGGGGTCCGGAGCGCAGGACGCCCAGCCGGATCAGCGGGCTCGGGCTGCGTCGTTCGACGGTCACGAAGAGGGCGAGCAGGACGGCGACGGCCACGAAGGACAGCATCGTACGGGCCGTGGCCCAGCCCACCTCGGGCGCCTGCACCACGGTGAACACGAGCAGCAGCATCGAGGCCGTGCCGAGCACCGCGCCGGGGACGTCGTAACCGCCGTGGCCGCGTTCGCGGGCGCTGCGCGGCAGCAGCTTCAGACCGGCGACCAGGGCGATCAGCGCGATGGGCGCGGGCAGCAGCATGGTGAGCCGCCAACTGGCCTCGGTGAGCAGCCCGGAGAAGACCAGGCCCATCGAATAGCCGGTGGCGCCGCAGGTGGTGTAGATCGACAGGGCCCGGTTGCGCAGCGGCCCCTCGGGAAACGTGGTGGTGATGATGGACAGGCCGGCGGGGGCGGTGAAGGCGGCGCTGAGTCCCTTCACGAACCGGCTGGCGATCAGCAGCGGACCCGAGTCCACGAGCCCGCCGAGCAGCGAGGCGACCGCGAAGACGCCGAGGGCCACCAGGAAGACCTGACGGCGGCCCAGCAGGTCGGCCGCCCGTCCGCCGAGGAGCAGCAGTCCGCCGTAGCCCAGGATGTAGCCGCTGACGATCCACTGCAGCGACGCGGTGGACAGGCCTAAGTCGGCGCCGATCGACGGCAGGGCGACACCGACCATGGACACGTCCAGCGCGTCCAGGAACATCGCGGCGCAGAGCACCAGCAGGGTGCCCCACAGCCGGGGGGTCCAGCGCCCGTGGGGCGCGGAGGTGATGAGCGGAGAGGTCATGCCCGAGAGGTTTGCATGCGCATGCATGGAATGCAAGCGCATTTAATTTGGATGCAATGAAACGGGTGCTCTGCTACGGTGCGCCCATGGCGGCGGAACGGGCCGAACAGGCGCTCGTGGATCGGTGGCGGGACGTGCTCGCGCTGCATGCGCGCACGCAGTGCGAGATTGATCGCGCGTTGCAGGAACACCGCCTGTGCGCCAGCGACTTCGAGGTCCTGGACGTTCTCGCGCGAAGCCCCGGTCCGGGTGGCTGCTCCTACCGGGTCCAGGAGATCTCCGAGCGCGTTCATCTGAGCCAGAGCGCGCTGTCCCGGCTGATCGCCCGACTGGAGAAGGACGGCCTGCTGGAGCGCGGGATGTGTCCGGAGGACCGCCGGGGAGTGCGGGTGTCGCTCACCACCAAGGGGCGCGCGCTGCACGGTGAAGTGCTCCCGCTGCAGCGCGCGGTGCTGGCCCGGACGCTCTCGGAGGACTGAGCGGCCGGGCGGGCGTCAGACGACGGCGGACGTGTCCCGCCAGAGCGCGGCGAGTCCCGGATCCCCCGACTGCGCGGGAACCGGCAGACGGTTCCACAACGCGAGATACAACTCCGCGGCCGGTCCGGCCAGTTCGCATTCCGCGTCCTCGGCCGCGTCCCGTGTGGTCACGGGCGGCTGCGCGGACAGCCGTACGGTCCACACGGCGTCGGCGTCGGTGGTGCGCACCCTCAGGACCCGGGGCCTCTCGCTGCGCACCCGGCTCTTGCGCCGCGCGTGGAAGCCGCGCAGCAGTTCGTCGATGCCGTCCACCGCGAAGTCCGTGCCGATGGGGGCCGGAGTGCCGCCGCGGGCGGATTCCGCGTCGAAGCGGTGGACCGCCGTCTCGTGCGCCTGGCGGCGGGCCCAGAAGGCGAGCGCGGAGGCCGGTCCGGGCAGGAAGGTGAAGCACTCCACGTCGGGCGCCGCCCCGGCCAGGGTGTCCACCAGCCGGCGGTGCGCGGCGCGGTACCAGGCCACGAGTTCGGCGCCGTCCAGGTCGGGGTGCTCACCCATCGGCCGGGGCGCGAGGTGCCCGTCGGCCACGAAGGCCGCGGCCCATCGGTGCACCACGCCGGTGTGCCGGAGCAGGTCCCGTATCTCCCACCCCGGGCAGGCCGGAACGGAGGCGGCCGTGCCCGCCTCCTCCGACGCGGCGGCCAGCAGCCGGCCCTCCTCCTCCAGGATGTCCACGAACCAGGCAGTGTCCATGCGGAGGAGTCTGCCGTACGGCCCGCCCGGGGCCTACGGCAGTGGGGTGCCGCCCGTCGCGTTGACGATCTCGGCCGTGATGTACGACGCCTCCGGGGAGGCGAGGAAGACATAGGCGGGCGCCATCTCGGCCGGCTGGGCCGGCCGGCCGATGGGCGCCTGCTTGCCGAACTCCTGGGTGTCCGGCATTGTCGCCGGGATCAACGGCGTCCACACCGGCCCGGGCGCCACGGCGTTGACCCGGATGCCGCGACCGATCACCATCTGCGCCAGCCCCTGGGTGAACGTGACGATGCCGCCCTTCGTGGTCGCGTAGTCCAGCAGATGCGGACTCGGCTTGTAGGCCTGCACGGACGCCGAGTTGATGATGCTGCCGCCCTCCGGCATGTGCGGCAGGGCCATCTTGCACAGCCAGAACATGCTGTACAGATTGGTCCGCATCACGCGGTCGAACTGCTCGGTGGAGATCGCCTCGATGCCGTCGGGCTGCGACATCTGGTACGCCGCGTTGTTCACCAGGATGTCGATCCGGCCGGAGTCCGACACCGCGCGGTCGATCAGTGCCCGGCAGTTCTCCTCGTCCCGCACGTCGCACGCGACGGGCACGGCCTGCCGGCCGGCCTCCTCCACCCATCGCGCGGTCTCGGCGGCGTCGTCCTTCTCACCTTCCAGGTACGTGAAAACCACGTCCGCACCCTCGCGGGCGAACGCCAGGGCGACCGCCCGGCCGATCCCGGAGTCCCCGCCCGTGATCACGGCCTTGCGGTCCATCAGCCGGCCGGTGCCCCGGTACGAGTCCTCACCGTGGTCCGGCGGCGGGTCCATGGGGCCGGTCCAGCCGGGATGCGGCTGGTGCTGGGAGGGAAGAGGGGGCGTCGGATACTTCTTGCCGGGGTGCTGCTGCTCGGTCATGGTCTCTCCCGTCTCCGTGGGGCGGTCACCCGATCCGCACCCGCCGACGGAGAACCGGCGGACGCCGACCCCGGGTACCCCGGCACGGCGTCCTGATCCGCGCCCGCCGACCCCGGGTACCCCGGCACGGCCACCCGATCCGCGCCGCTGCCGTCACGGCTGTACGGGATCAGCCCGTGTTCACGCGGCGGGTCGCGAAGCCGATGCCGGTGGCGACCGCGGCCAGCACCGCCACGCTGGTCAGGGCCGCCGGAAGACTGAACCAGTCGGCCATGAACCCGATCGCGGGCGGACCGAGGAGCATGCCGCCGTAGCCCAGGGTGGAGGCGGTGGCCACCCCGCTGGGGCCCGCGAGGGCACCCGCCCGTTCGATCGCGACGGGGAAGAGGTTCGCGAGCCCGAGCCCGGTGACCGCATAGCCGAGCAGGGCCGCCCACAGGGATGGCGCGAGCGCGCCGAGCAGCATTCCGGCCGCGGCCGTGGAGCCGCCCGCGAGGACGGTACGGGTGCGGCCCAGCCGTTCGAGGAGGGTCGTACCGGAGAGACGCCCGGCCGTCATGGCGAGCGCGAAGAGGGAGTACCCGACGGCCGCGGCGCCCGGTGAGGCGTCGAGGTCCTCCTCGAGATGGAGCGCCCCCCAGTCGGCCAGCGCCCCTTCGCCGTAGGCGGTGCACAGCGCGATCAGCCCGAAGACGATCACCAGTGCCCGGGTGCGCCGGTCCGTCCTGCGCGGGGCCGACGGCTCGGAGCGTCCGGCGTCCGCCGGGGTGAGCGGCTCGCACCGCATCAGCGCCCGCCCCGCGACCGCGGTCACCAGCAGGCCGACGACGGCGAGCCCCCACAGATGCCGGGTCGGCGACACGGAGCCGGCGACCAGCGCGCCCAGCCCCGCCCCGATCATGCCGCCCAGACTGAACGCGGCGTGGAAGCTGGGCATGATGGGCCGCCTCAGCGCGGCCACCAGATCGACGGCGGCGCTGTTGAAGGCGACGTTGATGCCGCCGTAGGCCGCGCCGAACAGCAGGAGCACGGCGCCGAGCGCGGCGGCGGAATGGGTCAGAGGCGGCAGGCCGACGCTGAGGCAGAGCACCACCGCGCAGACGACGGTGACCAGGTGGCTGCCGTACCGGCGGCACAGCCGGCCGGTCAGCGTCATGGTGACGACGGCCCCGGCGGAGACGCCGAGCAGAGCGAGGCCCAGGGCGCTCGCGGAGGCGCCGGTCTGTTCCTTGATGGCGGGGATGCGCACGACCCAGCCGGCGAAGACGAAGCCGTCGAGGGCGAAGAAGGCGGTCAGGGCGAGACGGAGGCGGACGAGGTCGGTACCCGGCACCACGCTGTGCGAACGGGTTTTGTTTATTAGCGGCACAAAGTCAGGTTAAGCGGCGCCCGGGCCAGGGGCAAGGAGCCGCGGAGAGAGCGGGGACGGCGGTGGGTGTGGCCCGATGAAGCCGTACGGGTGGCGGCGGTTAACCCATGTGAACGCCCCGGATGGTGGGACCGGGCGGCATGACCAAACGTGGATCATGCCGGAGAACGGGACATCCGTGCTGACGCGGAGTCAGCTGCCCGACCTCCCGCGGAAGGACTGATCGATGCGCTCTGCCCGCATGGTGCTCGCGGCCGCAACGGCCACGGCGGCACTCGCCATCGCCGCGCCCGCTGCCTACGCCGACCAGACCGGCGACGAAGGCCACGACAAATCTTCCTACAGCAAGGAGCACGACAAGGAGTACGACAAGGAGAGCAAGCACGACAAGTACAGCGAGCACGGCAAGGACAGCGAGTACGGCAAGGACAGCGAGTACGGCAAGCACAGCGAGCACGGCAAGGACAGCGAGCACGGCAAGCCGCACGGCGGAATGAAGACGGGTGGCGGCGCCCTGACCGCCGTCGGGGAGGAGGACTGGGGCACCGCCAAGGACCCGAAGTACGACCCGGAGACCTACAAGGACAAGCCCGAGACCTACAAGGACAAGGGCGACTCCCACAGCGAGGACTCCTGGAGCGGAAAGGACAAGGAGGAGTCCTGGGGCGGAAAGCACGAGAAGGAGGGGAACTACGAGAAGCCGCGTGGCGGCGTGCACACCGGTGGTGGCGGACTCGCCCAGCCCGGTGTCACCGCAGGCGGTCTGGCCGCCCTCGCGGTCCTCGGTACCGGCGCCTACGCGATGCGCCGCAAGAAGGTCACCGGCCACGTGGCCTAAAGCCATGCCCGGCGACATAGCGGCCGGGGCCGTCGTACGCGCCGCGCGCGTCATGACGGCCCCGCTCGCCCTTTCGCCTGTCGTATCGGCCCTGCCGGGCCCTTCGCGTGCCGTATCCGCTGCCGTGCCTGAATGAGGTGGTTCCCCCGATGTCGGCCACTCCCCTCACGCCCCTCGAAACCGGTCCGCCGTCACCGCTGCGGCGGAGAGTGCGCACCATCATGACGGCGGTCTTCTGGAGCGGGGCCGGCCTGCTGCTGGCCGTCACGCTGATGGGCGGCGAGGATGCCGCCGACGACGCCCACGGACGGCAGGCGCCCCCCGCGGTCTCCGCGGCTCCGTCCGCCTCCTCCTCGTCCGACCCGGCCGCGGGCGAGCCTGCGCCCCGCGCCTCGGCCCGGAAGCATCTGCCGAGGTCCGAGCCGACCCGGCTGCTCATCCCCGGCATCGGCGTCGACGCGCCGTTCATCGACCTCGACATCGGGAGCAAGGGCCGGCTGGAGCCTCCACCGGCCCACAACACCAACCTGGTCGGCTGGTACGCCAAGGGCGTCTCCCCGGGAGAACGCGGTACGGCGATCATCGCCGGGCATGTGGACACGCCGACGTCCCCGGCCGTGTTCGCCCGGCTCGGGGAACTCGAGGAGGGGGACCGCTTCCGGGTGCTGCGCGCCGACGGCAGCAAGGCCACGTTCGTGGTGGACGAGACGCAGTCCTTCGCCAAGGACGACTTCCCCAACGAGCGTGTGTACGCCGACACGCCCGACGCCCAGGTCCGGCTCATCACCTGCGCCGGCGAATACGACCACGCCGTCAAGGACTACACCGAGAACCTGGTGGTCTTCGCCCATCTGGTGTGAGCCGGCCGGTCCTCCCACCGTGCTTTCCGTACGCCGTCGGGGCGCGGCTTCGATGAGCCGCGCCCCGACCGTCGAAACCGGCGTTCGATCAGGTCCCTGCGGCCTTCCGGGGCAGGGCCTTGCGCACCAGCGGCCAGGCGAGGAGGAGGAGCACGACCGCGTAAACAATCACCGAGAACGGCGTGTTGACCAGCCCCGTGACACTGCCGTCGCTGATCTGCAGGGCGCGGCGCAGCTGCTGTTCGGCGGCCGGGCCGAGAATCACCCCGATGATGGCGGGCAGCACCGGCAGCCCGTAGCGCCGCATCCCGAAGCCGATCAGACCGATGATCAGCAGGATCACCAGATCGATCACCTCACCGCCCACCGCGTAGGCGCCCACCGCCGCGAAGAACAGGATTCCCGCGTACAGATACGGCCGCGGAATGCGCAGCAGCTTCGCCCAGACCGGGGCCAGCGGCAGATTCAGGGCGAGCAGCAGCACCATGCCGACGAACAGCGAGGCGATCAGACCCCACACCAGGTCCGGTTCGCGTTCGAAGAGCAGCGGGCCCGGCTGGATGCCGTACTGCTGGAACGCGGCCAGCATCACCGCCGCGACCGCCGTGGTCGGCAGCCCCAGGGTCAGCATCGACACCAGCGTGCCCGCCGCCGAGGCCGAAGCGGCCGACTCCGGACCCGCGACGCCCTCGATGGCTCCCTTGCCCCACTCGTCCTGATGCTTGGACAGCCGCTTCTCGGTGACGTACGACAGGAAGGTCGGGATCTCCGCCCCGCCCGCCGGGATCGCACCGAACGGGAAGCCGATGAACGGGCCGCGCGCCCAGGACCTCCAGGTGCGCTTCACGTCCGCACGGCCCAGCCACGGCCGGCCCACCGGAATCGGGTCCGGCGGCCGGCGCCGCAGATGCGCGGCGACCCACAGCGCCTCACCGATGGCAAACAGCCCCACCGCGACGATCACCACGTCGACGCCGTCCGCGAGTTGCAGCGAACCGAACGTCAGCCGCTGCTGGCCGGTCATCTGATCCAGGCCCACCAGACCGATCGTCAGGCCGATCAGCAGCGAGGCGAGACCGCGGATCCGGGACGACCCGAGCACGGACGTCACGGCGATGAACGCCAGCACCATGATGGCGAAGTAGTCCGGCGCGCCGATGTCCACCGCCAGGTCGGCGACCGCCGGGGCGAGCGCGACCAGCAACACCGTGCCGACCATGCCGCCCGCGAAGTGCCCGATCGCGGCGGCCGCGAGGGCCTGGGCGCCGCGCCCGGACTTGGCCATGGGGTTGCCCTCCATGGCCGCGACCACGGCCGCGCTCTCTCCGGGCGTGTTCAGCAGGATCGACGTCGTAGAACCACCGAACATCGCGCCGTAGTAGATCCCCGCGAACATGATGAACGCGCCGGTCGGTTCGAGGCCGTACGTCACCGGCAGCAGCAGGGCCACCGCCATCGCCGGGCCGATGCCGGGCAGCACGCCGATCGCCGTGCCGAGCAGCACGCCGACCGCGGCCCAGAGCAGGTTGAGCGGGGTGAGGGCCGTACCGAAGCCGTCCAGAAGGGAGTTGAGGGCATTCACGTCACAGCACTCCCATCAGCGGACCGCCGGGCAGCGGCACTCCGAGCAGGTTGTTGAACACGGCGTAGGTGACGAGGGAGACCACCGCCGCGATCAGCGGGTCACGGTCGAATCCGCGGCTGCCGAGCGCGAAGGCCGCTCCCCAGAACAGCAGTGCGCCCGCGACGGGGAAACCCAGCGGCTCGATGAGCACGGCGGCACCCAGGAACACGCCGGTCAGCAGCAGCACGGTGCGCCAGTCGGCGGGTTCGGACAGATCGATGTCCTCGCCGGTCTCGGCCTGGCCCCGGCCGCCGCGCAGCACGTCGACCGCGAGGAGGGCGGCGACGACGAGCAGGCCGGCGCCGACGACGAGGGGCACGGTCTTCGGGCCGACCGGCCCGCGCTGGGTGATGTCGACGTCCATGGTGAGCGCGTCGGTCAGGACGAGCACGCCCAGCGCCAACAGCAGGACGCAGACGCCGAGTTCGGAGCGGTCGCGGAGCCAGGAGCGCCGTTCGGTGGCGGGGGGCGGGGTGCTGTCCGGGCTGTTCTTGTGCGTCGTCGATGTCGTCACAGTCCCAGCTCCTTCAGTACCGAGACCACGCGCTCGTCCTCGGCGTCCAGGAACGCCCCGAACTTCTCGCCGGTCAGGAACGCGTCGTCCCAGCCGTTGCGCTTCATCGACTCCCGCCATTCCTTCGAGTCGTGCAGCTCCTCCAGCAGACGTACGAGCTTGTCGCGCTCGGCGTCGCTCAGCCCGGGCGGGGCGACGACCCCGCGCCAGTTGGTGAAGTTCACGTCGTAACCGGCCTCCCGGAGTGTGGGCGCGTCGAGGCCCGCGACCCGCTTCGGGCCGGTGACCGCGAGCAGCCGCAGCTCACCGGACTTGATCTGGTCGAGGTACTCGCCGACGCCGGACACACCGAAGGCGACCTTGTTGCCGAGGATCGAGGCGAGCAGTTCGCCGCCGCCGTCGAAGGGGATGTAGTTGACCTCCTTCGGCGGGATTCCGGCGGCCCGCGCCATCAGCATCGGCGCGAGGTGGTCGGGCCCGCCGGGGGAGGAGCCGCCGCCGACCGGGAGCTTGCCGGGGTTCTCCTTCCAGGCGCCGATGAGGTCGTCGATCGTCTTGTACGGGGAGTCCTTGCCGACCACCACGACATCCTGCTCCTCGGTGAGCCGGGCGATCGGGGTGGTGTCGCCGAGGGTCTTCGGGGCGTCGTTGGAGCGGACGGCGCCGACCACGCCCAGGCCCATGGACATGGCGAGCTTGCCGTTGCCGTGCTCGCTCACCAGCCGGCTCAGGCCCACCGTGCCGCCGGCCCCGGGCAGGTTGAACACCTCGACGGAGTGGGTGAGCCCGGCGTCCTCGGCGTTCTTCGCGGCAGTCCGGGCCGTGATGTCGTAGCCGCCGCCGGGCGTGTTGGGAACCATGAAACGCAGGCCCGGGATCTGTGTGCCGCTCTCGGAGCCGCTGCCGGTCGTGAGCAGCGGCGGGCCCACGAGCACGAGCACGGCGGCCCCGAGCAGGGCGAGGGGTGTGCGCAGGCGCACGAGTGCCACCACCTGTCGGTCGGTCGTCTGGAATCACGCCAGGCCCTGTGGGGGGAGTTTGACGCGGGCCACATGGTGCCCGCGTGCGGGCGGGCTGTCCTGCTTGCGGAACCAATGGAGGTTGTGGTCATTGCGTCAGCGCGGGTGGGTCGGTGGTGCAGGTCTCTTTTCCCTGCCGCAGGTGGGGGCCATGATGGGCGGCTCCGGGGGCTTGCGGCGGTGCGGTGCGCGGCGCGGTATGCGGTTGGTCGGGCAGGGAGGAGTGGAAGCGATGAGCAGCGCGCAGGGCGGGCCTGGGCCCGCGGCCGTCGACGCCATCGGTGTACTGGTGGTCGACGACGACTTCCGGGTGGCCCGGGTGCATCGCGCCTACGTCGAACGTCTCGACGTGTTCCGGGTTGTGGGCGTTGCCGGCAGCGGTGAGGAAGCCATCGCGGCCGTGGACCGGCTCCGGCCCGACCTGGTGCTGCTCGATCTTTATCTGCCCGATCTGTTCGGGCTCGATGTCATTCCCCGGCTGCGCACCGCCGGGCACGACTGCGACGTGATGGTGATCAGCGCCGCCCGGGAGGCGGACGCGGTGCGCGGCGCGGTACGGCAGGGGGTCGTCGACTATCTGCTCAAACCGTTCGAGTTCGAGGACCTGCGGGGGCGGCTCGAGCGGTACGCCGTTCAGCGGGGGCGGATGCTCGACACGGTGGTCCGTGGGCAGGCGGACGTCGACCGGGTGCTGGCGGGGGCGGCGGTGCCCGCGTCGCCGGTGCTGCCCAAGGGGATGAGCGCGGAGACCGCGGGGCTGATCGAACGGACCCTGCGGGAGGCGGACGGCAGTCTGTCGGCGACCGAGTGCGCCGGTCTGACGGGGGTTTCGCGGGTCAGTGCCCGGCGGTACCTGGAGTACTTCCACACCCTGGGCAGCGTGGAGGTGTCGCTGCGGTACGGCGCCACGGGGCGGCCGGAGCGGCGGTACCGGTTCCTGGGGGCGGCCGGGGGCGGGCGGGGTGGAGGGTTGCGGTCCGGGGGGCAGGCGCGGGTGTAGCGCGGGGCTGGGGTGACCTCCTTACCCCCGCCGCGCCCCCCGCGCGTACGACGCGGGCAGGCGGGCCGACGCCACGGCCAGCGCTGTCGCCGCACTGGCGATGCCCAGTACCGCACCGGCGGCCACATCACCCGGGTAGTGCACCCCCGTATGGATACGCGAGTATCCGACCGCTCCCGCCAGCGCCCCCAGCGGCACCGACGCCGCGGGCAGCACCGTCCCCACCGCCGTGGCGAACGCGACCGCCGACGCCGTATGCCCGGAAGGGAACGACGCCGACGTCGGCATCGGTACATGCCGGTCCACGGTCACCCGCGCCGCCTCCCGGTCCGGCCGGCTCCTGCGCACCAGGCGTTTGCCCAGCAGGTTCGCCGACGCCGATGCCACGGCGATCGCGCCGACCCCGGCGAGCGCCGCCCTGCGCGGCCGTGAGCCGGCCAGGGCGAGCGCTCCGGCGATGGCGAAGGAGATCTTGGAGTGGTCGGCCGCGTGGGAGAGGCGGCGCAGTGCCCGGTCCAGGGTCGGCGTCGGAGTGGCGGCGACCGCGGCGTACAGGGCACCGTCCACCGCCCTGAGGTCGCTGAGCACCGCGGAGGCCACCCTGCGCAGTCCGTCGGCGGGCGGTACGGGCCTGGTGAGCGGACGGGTGACGTCCTGGTCGGGGGTGGGCGGCTCGCTCATCTGTCTCTCCCGCGGTGGCATCGTCGAGTGGCGTACCCGCACCGTGGGGCGGGAACCACCAAGTGCCCACGGTACGCATGATCCATCCGGCGGGCCCGCCCACCCCGGCGTCAGGCCGCCCGGAACGTGCGCAGCCGCAGGGAGTTGCCGACCACGAAGACCGAGGAGAACGCCATGGCGGCGCCCGCGATCATGGGGTTCAGCAGTCCGGCCGCCGCGAGCGGCAGGGCCGCCACGTTGTAGGCGAACGCCCAGAACAGGTTGGACCGGATGGTGCCGAGCGTGCGGCGGGCGAGCCGGATGGCGTCGGACGCCGCGCGCAGGTCCCCTCGGACCAGGGTCAGGTCACCGGCCTCGATCGCCGCGTCCGTGCCGGTGCCCATGGCCAGGCCCAGGTCCGCCTGCGCCAGCGCCGCCGCGTCGTTGACCCCGTCGCCGACCATCGCGACCGAACGGCCCTCGGACTGCAGCCGCTTGACGACGTCCACCTTGTCCTGCGGCAGCACCTCGGCGATGACGTCCTCCGGCGCGATACCGACCTCGCGGGCGACCGAGCGGGCCACCGCCTCGTTGTCCCCGGTCAGCAGGACCGGGCGCAGTCCGAGCCCGCGCAGCCTGCTGATGGCCTCGGCGCTGGTCTCCTTCACGGCGTCCGCGATCTCCAGCACCGCGCGCGCCTCCCCGTCCCAGCCGACCAGGACGGCGGTGTGTCCCGCCTCCTCGGCCCGCTCCCTGGCCCGGGCCAGGTCCTCGGGGATTTCCAGGGCCCACTCCCGCAGCAGTCCGGCCCGGCCGACCAGGACAGCGTGGCCGTCGACGACGCCCTGGACACCCAGCCCGGGGACGTTCGCGAAGTCCTCCGGCGTCAGCAGCCCGCCCAGCTTCTCCCGTGCGCCGTCGGCCACCGCGCGTGCGATCGGGTGCTCGGAGGCGTGTTCCAACGCGCCCGCGAGGCGAAGCACTTCGGCCTCGTCCGCGGTGGTGTGCACGGCGAGCAAGGTCATCCGGCCCGTGGTCACCGTGCCGGTCTTGTCGAGGACCACCGTGTCGACGCGGCGGGTGGACTCCAGGACCTCCGGGCCCTTGATGAGGATGCCGAGCTGGGCGCCGCGTCCGGTGCCGACCATGAGCGCGGTGGGGGTGGCCAGGCCGAGGGCGCAGGGGCAGGCGATGATCAGGACCGCCACGGCGGCGGTGAACGCGGCCGTCAGGCCGGCGCCGTTGCCGAGCCAGAAGCCCAGGGTGCCCAGGGCCAGGGCGATGACGACGGGCACGAAGACGGCGGAGATGCGGTCGGCGAGGCGCTGGGCGGCGGCCTTTCCGTTCTGTGCGTCCTCCACCAGCTTGGCCATACGGGCCAGTTGGGTGTCCGCGCCGACCCGGGTGGCCGTCACGACCAGACGCCCGCCCACATTGACGGTGGCTCCGGTGACCGGGTCTCCGACGGCCACCTCCACAGGCACCGACTCACCGGTCAGCATCGAGGCGTCCACCGCGGAGGAGCCCTCGACGACGGTTCCGTCCGTTGCGATCTTCTCGCCGGGGCGCACCAGGAAGCGGTCGCCCGCCTTCAGTTCGGTGATGGGAATCGTCTTCTCGGGTCCGTCGGCGGGCAGCACGGTGACGTCCTTCGCACCCAGCTCCAGCAGTGCCCGCAGGGCAGCTCCCGCCTTCCGCTTCGCGCGTGCCTCGAAGTAGCGGCCGGCGAGGATGAAGGCGGTCACTCCCGCGGCGGCCTCCAGATAGATGTTCCCGGAGCCGTCGGCGCGGGCGATGGTCAGCTCGAAGGGGTGGGTCATACCGGGAGTGCCGGCGGTGCCGAGGAAGAGGGCCCACAAGGACCACAGGAACGCGGCCGACGTACCCACTGAGATCAGCGTGTCCATGGTGGCCGCGCCGTGCCGCGCGTTGGTGAACGCCGCCTTGTGGAACGGCCAGGCGGAGTAGGTCACCACGGGGGCGGCGAGCGTCAGGGAGAGCCACTGCCAGTACTCGAACTGCAGCGCCGGGACCATCGCCATCGCCACGACCGGTACCGCCAGTACCACGGCCGTGATCAGGCGCTGCCTGAGGGGGCGGAGCTCGTCGGGTTCCTGGGCCGGCTCGGCCGGTCCCGGCTCAGCCGGTGCCGGTTCCTGGGCCGTGTACCCGGTGGCCTCCACCGTGCTGATCAGGTCGCCGACGGTCACCTCACCGCCGTAGCTGACCCGTGCCTTCTCGGTGGCGTAGTTGACGGTGGCGGTGACCCCCTCCATCCGGTTGAGCTTCTTCTCGATCCGGGCGGCGCACGACGCGCACGTCATCCCGCCGATCGCAAGCTCCACCTCGGCGGTGCCGACTGTCGGGACGGTCATGCTGGGCTCCTGTCGCAGATACGGGGCGGGGGTATGCGGTGCGCGCTCCACATGTATACCCCGGGACGGTATTTCGGACAAGCGGGTGGCTGGCTTGACTTGGTACCCCCTGGGGGTATGGTGAGCTGTATGGATCGGCTCCGAAGGGAGTCGTCGGCCCTTTTTCCGAGGAGAGACGGTCATGAAGACCGGACTGAAGATCACCGCGTTCGCCGCCGCCCTGGCCGCCACGTTCGGAACGGCGTACGGCGTCGGCGAAGCGCTCGACCCGGTCGTCGCCGAGCCCGCGCCGAAGCATGAGAAGCGGCATGAACCGCCTGCGGCGGGGGCGCACGCGGCCGGCGGGGGACACGCGGCCGGCGGGCTGCAGATCTCCGAGGGGGGTTACACCCTCGACCTGGAGACGCCGCGCGTCGCCGCCGGGCACCGCGCCGACCTGCGCTTCACCGTCCGGGACGACCGCGGTCGGGCCGTGACCGAGTACCGCCGCGAGCACGACAAGGAACTCCATCTGATCGTCGCCTCACGTGATCTGCTCACCTACCGCCACCTCCACCCCACGCGGGCGGCCGACGGCACCTGGAGCATCCCCGTCGACCTCCCCCGGGCCGGCGGCTACCGGGTCTTCGCCGACTTCACCCCGGCGCGCAAGGGCGCGGAGAACCTCACACTCGGCGCGGACCTCGCCGCATCAGGCTCCTACCGGCCGCAGGAGCTCCCGCCGGCCGCCGTCACCGCCCATGTGGACGGCTACGACGTCGAACTGACCGGGTCCCTGCAGCCCGGCCGGGAGAGCGAACTGAGCCTGAGCGTCTCGCGTGACGGCAAGCCGGTCACCGACCTCCAGCCCTACCTCGGCGCCTACGGCCACCTGGTCGCCCTGCGTTCCGGAGACCTCGCCTACCTGCACGTCCACCCCCATGGCGAACCCGGCGACGGCACCACCGAGCCCGGCCCGGAGATCTCCTTCACGGCCACCGCGCCCAGCACCGGCAGGTACCGGCTGTTCCTGGACTTCAAGCACGACGGAGTCGTCCGCACCGCGGCGTTCACGGTCGAGGCGGGGGAGCAGTCGACACCGAGCGGCACATCGGAGCAGTCGACGCCGAGCGGCACGCCGGAGCACTCCGACGACGGTCACGGACACTGAGTCTCAGCCCAGGGCGCGGTCCAGGTTGAACGCGGCGCTGATCAGGGAGAGATGCGTGAACGCCTGAGGGAAATTGCCCTGTTGCTCCCCGGTGTGGCTGATCTCCTCGGCGTAGAGGCCGACATGGTTGGCGTAGGTGAGCATCTTCTCGAAGGCGAGGCGGGCTTCGTCGAGCCGGCCGGCCCGCGTCAGCGCCTCGACGTACCAGAAGGAGCAGATGGAGAACGTGCCCTCGTCGCCGCGCACACCGTCAGGACTGGTGTTGGGGTCATAGCGGTAGACCAAGGAGTCCGACACCAGCTCCGAGGTGAGGGAGTCGAGCGTGGACAGCCACTTGGGATCGGTCGGCGCAATGAGCATCGCCAGCGGCATCATCAGGACCGACGCGTCCAGTACGTCCCCGTCCTCGTGCTGCACGAACGCCTGCCGCGACTCGGACCAGCCACGGTGCATGATCCGCCGGTAGATGGTGTCCCGGGTGGCCCGCCAGCGGGGGAGATCGGCGGGCAGGCCCCGCCGGTGCGCCATCCGGATGGCCCGCTCGATCGCCACCCAGCACATCAGATGCGAGTACAGGAACTTCTTCCGCCCCCCACGCGTCTCCCAGATGCCTTCGTCGGGCTGGTCCCAGTTCTCACACACCCAGTCCACCAGCGCTGTCACATGGTCCCACTGCTCGCTGGAGACGGGCTCGGCCCACTTGTCGTACAGGTAGATGGAGTCGATCAGCGCCCCGTAGATGTCGAGCTGCAACTGCTCGGCCGCCGCGTTGCCGACCCGCACCGGCGCAGAGCCCTGGTGCCCCTCGAGATGAACCAGTTCCCTCTCGGACAGATCGGTGCGGCCGTCGACGCCGTACATGATCTGCAGCGGGCCGGAGGCCTTGCAGTCCCCCGGGCTGATGTGCCGGGAGACGAACCCCATGAAACCCTTGGCCTCCTCGCTGAACCCCAGACGCAGCAGCGCGTAGACGCAGAACGCGGCGTCGCGCACCCACACATACCGGTAGTCCCAGTTGCGTTCTCCGCCGATCTCCTCGGGCAGACTGGTCGTCGGCGCGGCCACGATCGCGCCCGTCGGCGCGTGGGTGAGCAGCTTCAGGGTGAGGGCCGAGCGGTGCACCATCTCCCGCCACCGCCCCTTGTAGCGCGAGGACGACAGCCAGCGCCTCCAGTACGCCACCGTCGCGTTGAACTCCCTCTCGGCCTCCCCGCACTCGCACCGGTACGCCGACATGTCTTCGGCGCACGGGTCCAGAGCGAGCACCGCGGTCTCGCCCTCGGCCAGCTTGAAATCGGCCCGTACGTCCCCGCCGTCGGTCTCCAGCGGGACGGTCGCGGTCAGTGCGAGGCACAGATCAGGGGAGGCAAAGATCGCGCTGTCGCCGGTCAGCCGCACGGTGTGCGGCAGGGCGCCGTAGCCGAAGCGCGGTGCCACCCGCGTCCGGAACGGCACGGACCCGCGTACGCAGAGCACCCGCCGGATCAGCCGTTGCGGACGCTGCTCGGCGGACACGCCGTCGATGGGAATGAAGTCCTGCACCTCGCCGATCCCGTCCTCGGTGAAGAACCGCGTGATCAGCACGTTGGTGTCGGGGAAGTAGAACTGTTTGGTGCGGGCCGGCACGGCCGCCGCCAGCTGGAAGGAGCCGCCCCGTTCGGCGTCCAGCAGCGCGGCGAACACGCTCGGCGAATCGAAGGACGGGCAGCAGTACCAGTCGATGGTGCCGTCGGTCCCCACCAGCGCCGCGCTGCGTAGATCGCCGATCAGCCCGTGATCGGCGATGGGTACGTACCGCGGCCTCCCGGACGTCTCCCGTTCCTTGGCCGTCCCGGTCATCGCAGCCTCCCAGGCGGCGCACTTCGTCACGTGTGCACCACTTCGTCCAGCGTAGGCCCGTCCGGTGCATCGAGAGGCGGAACCGTCGTCGGGTCCGGTTCGAAGCCGTTCAGGCCAGCGTGACCCGCAGCCCCGCCTCCTCGAAGCGGCGCACGGTCTCCGGGTCCGCCGCCGAGTCCGTGACCAGCGTGTCCACCGACTCGGCCGCGCAGATCCGGGCGAACGCCCGGCGGCCCAGCTTGCTGGAGTCGGCGGCCACGATCACCCGCTCGGCCCGCTCGCACAGCAGCCGGTTGATCGCGGCCTCTGCCTCGTCGTTGGCCGCGGCCCCGTGCGCGGCGTCGAAGGCGACGACACCGAGCACCGCCACGTCGAGGGTGATCTGGCTCAGGACACCGTCCGCGAGCGGTCCGACCAGTTCGTAGGACTGGGCCCGGGCCACCCCGCCCGTCAGCACGATCTTGAACTGGGGGCGCACGGCGAGTTCGTTGGCGATGTTCAGCGCGTTCGTCACCACCGTCAGCGCGGGCGACCCGGTGGCGAGATCACCGCGTACGGCGAGCGCCCGCGCCACCTCCGTGGTGGTCGTCCCCCCGGTCAGGCCCACCGCCTCGCCCGGTGCGACAAGCTCCGCCACCGCCTTGGCGATGCGCTGCTTCTCCGAAGCGTGCCGCGCCGACTTGTAGCGCAGCGGCAGCTCGTACGACACCCCGTGCACCACCGCGCCGCCCCGGGTGCGCACCAGCATCTGCTGCTCGGCCAGCTGGTCGAAGTCGCGACGGATCGTCGCGGCCGACACCGCCAGCTCCCCGGCCGCCTCCTCGACGTCCAGCCGGCCGCGCTCGACGAGCAGCTCCAGCAGCGTCTTCCAGCGGGCGTCCCGCGACATCCGCCCTCCCGTTCCCGGCCGTTCTCGCCTTTTCCGGCGACCCTAACGCACCCAACTGAGCGCATGATGCTTGATTCTGCTCGGAAAAGCGCACTACCTTGCAGGAACAATCATCCAGTATCAGGGGGGCGGCATGACGCATGTCGAAGACGAACTGAACAGCCAGCCCGAGTGCTGGCGGCGCGCGGCCGAGCAGGCCCCCGCGCATACGCCCGTGCTTCCGGCGCCGGGTGAACGGGTCGCGGTGGTCGGCTGCGGCACGTCGTACTTCATGGCGCAGGCCGTCGCGGCCCTGCGCGAGGGCGCGGGGCAGGGCGAGACCGACGCGTTCGCGGCATCGGAGTTCCCGTACCACCGCGCCTACGACCGTGTCGTCGCCCTCACCCGCTCCGGCACCACGACCGAAGTCCTCGACCTGCTCGGCCGGTTGAAGGGGCGCACGCACACCACCGCGCTCACCGCCGACCCGGCCACCCCCGTGATGTCGCTCGCCGAGGAGACCGTCGTCCTCGACTACGCGGACGAACGCTCCGTCGTGCAGACCCGGTTCGCCACCACGGCCCTGACCCTGCTCCGCGCCCACCTGGGCCTGCACGGTGAACGGGCCGTCGAGGACGGGCGTACGGCGCTCGGCACGCCGCTGCCCGAAGGGCTCGTGGACTGCGCCCAGTTCACCTTCCTGGGCCGCGGCTGGACCGTGGGCCTGGCCAACGAGGCCGCGCTGAAAATGCGCGAGGCCGCACTCGCCTGGACGGAGGCCTACCCGGCGATGGAGTACCGGCACGGCCCCATCAGCATCACCACCACCGGCACCGCGACCTGGATGTTCGGCGACACGCCCGAGGGGCTGGCCGCGCAGGTCGGTGACACCGGCGGGCTGTGGATCGAGGGCACCCTCGACCCGCTCGCCGAACTCGTCCGCGCCCAGCGGCTCGCGGTCGCCGTCGCGGCCGCCCGCGGCCTGGACCCGGACCGGCCCCGCCATCTCACCCGCTCGGTCGTCCTCGCCCCTTGACCCGCCGGAAAGGAACGACCGTGCCGCTCTCCACCACCGGCGAACTCGTCGGCCGTGCGACCGCGAACCGCTCAGCTGTCGCCGCGTTCAACATCATCACCCTCGAACACGTCGAGGCCGTCATCGCCGGTGCCGAGTCGGTGGACGCCCCCGTCGTCCTCCAGGTCAGCGAGAACGCCGTCACGTTCCGCCACGGCCGGCTGCTGCCGCTCGCCCGGGCCGCGGTCGCCGCCGCCGAGCGCGCCGCCGTCCCCGTCGCGCTGCACCTCGACCACGTCCGCAGCAACGCCCTGCTGCGCCAGGCCCCGGACGCCGGATTCAGCTCCGTGATGTACGACGCCTCGTGGCTGCCGTACGCCGACAACCTCGCCGCGACCCGGGCGGCCGCGGACTGGGCGCACGCCCAAGGGCTGTGGGTCGAGGCCGAACTGGGCGAGATCGGCGGCAAGTCCGGCCGGCCCGCGCTGGACGCCCACGCCCCCGGGGCCCGCACCGACCCCGACCAGGCCCGCGCCTTCGTGGCCGAATCCGGCGTGGACGCGCTGGCCGTCGCCATCGGCACCACACACGCCATGACCACCCGCAGCGCCACCCTCGACCACGTCCTCCTCAAGCGGCTGTCCGCCGCCCTGGACGTGCCCCTCGTCCTGCACGGCTCCTCCGGACTCCCCGACGGCGAACTCGCCGCGGCCGTCACGGGCGGCATCGCCAAGGTCAACGTGGGAACCGCCCTGAACATCGCCATGACCGGCGCGATCAGGGAGTTCCTCACCGCCCACCCCGAGGCGGTCGACTCCCGCAGCTACCTCACGGTGGGGCGGGAGGCGATGGCCCGGACGGTGGCGGCGGTCATCGGCGCACTCGCCGCCCCCTGAACACCCGCCGGGGCGTCAGCGTTTGACGGCCCTCAGCACCACGAACTTCGGGTCGCTCGCCACCACGTCGCAGTTGCCGAACAGCCGCCGCAACTTCACGTGATACCCCAGATGCCGGTTCCCGATCACCCACAGCTCGCCACCCGGGCGCAGGGCGCGGCGGGCGCCCGTGAACATGCGCCAGGCCGTGGCGTCGGTGGTGGCCTGGTGGGAGTGGAACGGCGGATTGTTGAGCACCAGGTCGACGCTGCCCGCCGGTACGCCCGCCAGGCCGTCGCCGACCCGGAACTCGGCGTGCCCGGGGACGTCGTTCGCCTTGTACGTGGCCTCCGCCGACGCCACCGCCTGGAAGGACTCGTCCACGAACAGCACCTCCGCCCGCGGATCGGCCAGCGCCATCGCCGTACCGACGACACCGTTTCCGCAGCCCAGGTCCACTACCCGGCCGCCGTTCCGGCCGGCCGGCAGGTGCCGCAGAAAGAAGCGGGTGCCGATGTCGAGGCGGTCCGCGCAGAACACCCCGGCGTGGTTGACGACCGTCCGTCCCGAAACCGGGCCGATGCCGTCGGGGAGCGTGTAGCGGTACGGCCAGGGGTTGGCGGGGCGGTCCGCGGCGGGATCAGGTGTGCAGAGGATCAGCCGCGCCTTCTTCTCGGCGAGCGAGGTCCTGGTGGGGCCGAGGATCCGCTCGAACAGGTTCAGCGTCGAGGTGTGGATCTCCTTCACCATGCCGGTGCCCACGACGACCGTGCCCTCGTGCACCGCGGGTGCCAGCCGCAGCAGCTGGTCCTCCAGCAGCGCCAGGCTTTTCGGCACCCGGACGAGCAGGACGTCGATCCGCTCCGGCGGGGGATCCTGCGTGGTGAGCAGCCGCACGCTGCCGGGCTCCGCCGCGTTGCGGGCCAGGTTGGCGCGGGTCGCCTGCTGCCCGAGCCAGGAATCGGTGATCTGCGTCGGCCGGTGCTCCGCCAGCGCCGTGACCAGCGCGCCCCAGCGGTCGCCGACGACCACGACCGTCCCGGACGGCGGGATCTGCCGGTCGGCGAGATGCCTGAGGAGATACTCATCGGACGCGTCCCAGGCACGCAGCCTGTCCCGCGGATCCTCGGGGAAGCGGGCCAGCACCCGGTCGCCCCACGGCGTCGTCATACGGTCGTTCATCGTCCGACCAGGCTATCCGAGCACCGGCGCGGCACCCGTCGGGGAGGGAGGGGAGGATGGGAGGCATGGACGCCGAGCTGTTCCCCAGGGGGCGGACCGAGATCGCGCCGGGCGCGGTGCATGTGCCGGACTGGCTCGGCGCGCGGGAGCAGCGGGAGCTGCTGGAGTCGTGCAGAGGGTGGGCCCGGCCGCCCGCCGGGCTGCGCACCGTGCGCACTCCGGGAGGCGGCACCATGACCGCCCGGCAGGTGTGCCTCGGCCGGCACTGGTATCCGTACGGCTATGCCCGCACCGTCGTCGACGGCGACGGGGCGCCGGTGAAGCCCTTCCCCGCATGGCTCGGCGCACTGGGCCGCCGCGCGGTGACCGACGCGCTGGGCGCGGAGACCGCGCGGGACACCGCGTACGACATCGCCCTGGTCAACTTCTACGACGCAGACGCCCGCATGGGCATGCACCGCGACAGCGACGAGCGCTCGGAGGCGCCCGTGGTGTCGCTCAGCCTTGGTGACACCTGCGTCTTCCGCTTCGGCAACCCGGCGACCCGAACCCGTCCCTGGACGGACGTGGAGCTGCGCAGCGGCGACCTGTTCGTCTTCGGCGGGCCGTCCCGGCTCGCGTACCACGGCGTTCCCCGGGTGCACGGGGGCAGCGGGCCCCCGGAGTTGGGGCTGTCCGGGCGGCTGAACATCACGCTGCGGGTCAGCGGTCTGTAGTCCGCGCCGTCCGCGGATCATGGGAGACTCGCGTTCATGAGCGGGAAGGCGGGCCCCCGGCCGACGGGGGAAGGGACCACCTCGAGGACGCGGCTGGACCGCGGGCGCGGCGCGCTCGGACCCGCGCTGGAGCTCGTGCACACCGGACGCGCGCCCACCCGCGCGGTGCTCACCGCCGAGCTGGGCGTGACCCGGGCGACGGCCGGGGCGGTCGCCGCCGAGCTGGAGGCGCTCGGGCTGATCAGGGTCGACGCCCGGCCCGGTGCGGCGGCCGGTTCCCAGGGACGCCCGTCGCACCGGCTCTCCGTCGCCGAGGACGGACCCGTGGCGCTCGCCGCACAGGTGCACGCCGACGGTTTCCGCGCGGCCCTCGTCGGGCTCGGCGGCCGCATCGTCGCCACGGCGCCGGGCTGCGAGGTCGTCGACCCCGACCCGGCGAAGGTCCTCGGTTCCGTCGTCGCGACGGGCGCCGACCTGCTGCGGGAGACCGGGCGGCGGTGCGTGGGCGCCGGGCTCGCAGTGCCCTCGGCGGTGGCCGAACCGGAAGGGCTCGCCCTCAACCCCCTGCACCTGGCCTGGCCCGCGGGCGCCCCGGTGCGGGAGATCTTCGCCGACCAGGTGCGCGCGGCCGGTCTGGACGTGCCCGCCTTCGCGGCCAACGACGTCAACCTCGCCGCCCTTGCCGAACACCGGCACGGCGCCGGGCGCGGCTCCCGCGACCTGCTGTGCGTGGCCACCGGCCACCGCGGTGTCGGCGGGGCGCTGGTCCTCGACGGCCGGCTGCACTCCGGCAGCTCGGGACTGGCGCTGGAGGTGGGCCATCTCGGCGTCAACCCCGAGGGCCGCCCGTGCCACTGCGGCAGCCGGGGCTGTCTCGACGTCGAGGCGGACCCGCTGGCGTTCCTGACCGCGGCGGGGCGGGCACCGGGCCCCGAGATGTCCCTGCTGAAGCAGGCGGACGACCTGATCCGCGGGCAGTACCACGACCCGGACGTGCGCACCGCGACCGAGTCCCTCATCGACCGCCTGGGCTTGGGCCTGGCCGGACTGGTCAACATCCTCAACCCCGACCGGATCATCCTCGGCGGACTGCACCGCACCCTGCTGGAGGCGGACGCCGACCGGCTCCGCGCCGTCGTCGCCGACCGCAGCCTGTGGGGCCGCAGCGGCGGTGTGCCCATCCTCCCCTGCACCCTGGACCACAACAGCCTGGTCGGCGCGGCGGAACTCGCCTGGCAGCCGGTACTGGACGATCCTCTGGGGGCACTGACGTAACAGCGCGAATCTCCGACGCACAGAAAGCGGACTTCATGACCCACCAGCTCACCGTGAGCGTCCTGGGCACCGGCATCATGGGCGCGGCGATGGCCCGCAACCTCGCCCGCGCCGGTCACACCGTCCGGGCCTGGAACCGCACCCGGGCCAAGGCCGAACCGCTCGCCGCCGAAGGCGCCCACATCGCCGGCACCCCCGCCGAGGCGGTCGAGTCCGCCGACGTCGTACTGACCATGCTGTACGACGGACCGGCCACCCTGGAGACGATGCGCCGGGCCGCCCCCGCCCTGCGGCCCGGAACCGTCTGGGCGCAGTCCACCACCGTGGGGATCGAGGACGTCCCCGAACTGGCCGGCTTCGCCGGTGAGCACGGCCTGCTCTTCTACGACGCCCCGGTCCTGGGCACCCGCCAGCCCGCCGAGGCCGGCCTGCTGACCGTGCTCGCCGCCGGCCCCGTCGAGGGCCGGGAGAGGGTGACCCCCGTCTTCGACGCCGTGGGCGCCCGCACGGTGTGGACCGGCGAGGACGCAGCGGCGGCCGGCGCGACCCGCCTGAAACTGGTCGCCAACAGCTGGGTCGTCGCGGCCACCGCCGCCGTCGGGGAGACCCTCGCCCTGGCCAAGGCCCTGGACGTCGAGCCGGACGGCTTCTTCGACCTCATCGCCGGCGGCCCGCTCGACATGGGATATCTGCGCGCCAAGGCCGGACTGATCCTCGAGGGGCGGCTCAGTCCGGCCCAGTTCGCCGTGACGACCGCGGCCAAGGACGCCAGACTGATCGTGCGGGCCGGCGAACAGCACGGCGTCCGCCTGGACGTCGCCGCCGCCAGCGCCGAACGACTGGAGCGGGCCGCCGCCTGGGGCCACGGCGAGGAGGACATGGCCGCGGCCTACTACGCCAGTTTCGACAACGGACCCGCTGCCTGAGCACCCCCCACATCGACCACACCGAGGAGCCCCTGGTGTCCAAGCCCCCACTCCCGCCCGAGGCCGAGGCCCTGCTGCGCAGGCCCAACCCCTGCGTCATGGCCACGCTGCGCTCCGACGGCGCGCCCGTCTCCGCCCCCACCTGGTACCTCTGGGAGAACGGCCGCGCACTGGTCAACTTCGACGAGGGGCGGGTACGCCTCAAGCACGTCCGCCGCGATCCCCGTGTCACCCTCACGGTGCTGGACGCTGACAACTGGTACACCCATGTCACCCTGATCGGGCGGATCGCCGAACTGTACGACGACAAGGACCTCACCGACATCGACCGGCTGGCCCGGCACTACAGAGGCCATCCCTACCCGGACCGCGAGCGTGCCAGGGTCAGCGGCTGGGTCGAGGTCGAACGCTGGCACGGCTGGGGCGCGATGAAAGACAGCACCCAGGCCGGCTGACCTCGGTACTCCCCGGGAAGTACGCACAACGCCGCCGGCCGTACGACGACCGCGCCCCCCTCGCGGGACGACTCTGGAGGTGTCGCACAAGGAACGACGAGACATCGCCCTGAGGAGTTGAACGGTCATGCAGACCCTGGCGCACTTCGGCGACGGCGGCCCCGGCCCGTGGATCCTGCTCTTCCCGGTGTTCTGGGCCCTGGTCATCGGCGGCGGCATCGCGCTGCTGCGCCGCACGGTGTGGCGCAGCAGCCGCGGTCCCGGCCCGGGCCGGCCGACGGTGGAGGACAACTCTCCGATCACCGTGCTCGGCCACCGTTTCGCCTCCGGTGAGATCGACGAGGACGAGTACTGGCGCCGCCTGTCCGTCCTGGACGAACAGTTCGGCCACCCCACCAAGAACACCCCACGCTGACCACGTCGCCGCCCTCCGCGACCGATTGCGGCGATCCACGCACGGCCGCGCTGCCGGTCGCCGCCCTCCGCAGGCACTCGCGCTGCCGATTGCTGCGATCCGCGGGCAGTCGTGCCGCTGGGGCGGCACGGGTGGGCGCGACGGCACCCCGCCAGTGCCGGGCTGCGCGAACACCCCCGCCCGACACCAACGCGGAGCACCCCGCCCGCGCCGGGAGCGCGAACACCCCTGCCCGACACCAACGCGGAGCAACTCGCCGGCGCCGACACCGCCCACACGCAACCGAGTTGCTCAGCCCGGCACAGTCAACCGCGCCGGCGCGCGTTCCGGTTCGCGGCTGTCCAACCCGTGCTCCACGAGCGCGACCTCCGTGAACCGTGGATCCGCCGGCTCCACGGCAGTGAGCCGGGGCCGCCGCCCCCACGCCACCGGCACCGTCTCACCCGGTGCCGGCAGCGTGAACCACACGACCTTGCCGCACTCCCCGTCCGGCACCGCACCCCAGCTCTCGCTCATCGCGGCCACCATCGCCAGCCCCCGCCCACACGTGGCGAGCGGCCCGGCGTTCGCCATGACAGGAAGGCGCGGATCATGGTCGTACACCGAGACCTTGAGCCGGTCGATCAGCAGCTCCATCTCGACGGTGCACGTCTTGTCGGGCTGGGCATGCCGGTGGACGTTGGACAACAGCTCTGTCACACCGAGCGAGGCTCGGTCTATCAGCGCATCCATATGCCAGTAGCGCAACTGCGCAGATACGATTCTGCGGACCTGGCCGATCCGCGACGGCAGGGCTTGGAGCTCCACCGTGCAGTGCCTGCTTGGGTGACTGATCACGGCTGCGACTCCCCGACGTGAGGTCCGGAAGAACACGGAGTTCGGATCCAGCAGGTCGCCTGCGTGACGCGGCCGCCTGCTGTCGTGGCCGGCGGGCTGGTTCGCAGCGTTATCGCCGGTAAACCCAGAGTGACGTGAGACCAGGGTGACGCAGCGGATAAGGCGGCGCAACTCGCGGACATCTCAGGCGCCGCGCCCCGAAGCCCGGCGGACGGCTTCGATGAAACGGCTGGCGGCCGGCGGCCCGGTTTCTCCCGGAGCGGGATCGTGGTCGCCGAGGGTGAGCAGATACCGGTTGCCGTTGAGATCCGCCAACGCCCGGTCGTCGGGCGCGAACCACGGCCGGGTCGCGCGCACCGCCTGCACCGGTGCGCTGTCTATCTCGCTGCCGTAGCTGGTGAGCAACTCCAGCCGGCCCTCGCTGATCCGGACCTGACCGGCCCGGGTGAGGGACCGCAGCCGTTTGCCGATCCGCACGCCCGTGGCCGTGAACTCCGGCTCCGCCATGCCACCCGCCCCCTCGTGTGCGTCGGTGTGCCGGACCGTGCTCCGCGGGCCGGCTCCTGCCAGATCCAGTGTGCCCTTGCTCCCGCCGGTGCAGTCTGCCCCCACCCGCCGCCCGGCACCAGTACATGCGCCCCCTTCCCCGGGGCGCGGGAAGCACTCGGGCGAATGCGCCCCTGCGCCCCGCGCCCCGTCCCCAGGGCTGTCTTTCAGCTGCCCAAAGGACTGTTTATGCAGGTGAGAGGTGGTGCGCGTGATGCTTATGATCGGGATACCGGCCGCGCGGACGCCGTCGGCGCTCAGCGTAAGGAGCCCTGTCGTGAGCACTCCCCAACAAACCCTGACCGGCGCCACCCTCGACGTCGATCACAGCGACCCGGCCTACCGGGGCTGGCTGAAAGAGGCCGTGCGCCGGGTCCAGGCCGACGCCAACCGCTCGGCCGACACCCATCTGCTGCTCTTTCCGCTGCCCGAGCGGTGGGGCATCGACCTCTATCTGAAGGACGAGTCCACCCACCCGACCGGCAGCCTCAAGCACCGGCTGGCCCGTTCACTCTTCCTGTACGGGCTGTGCAATGGCTGGATCCGTCCGGGCCGCCCCGTGATCGAGGCGTCCAGCGGCTCGACGGCCGTGTCCGAGGCGTACTTCGCGAAGCTGATCGGCGTGCCCTTCATCGCGGTCATGCCGCGCACGACGAGCGCCGAGAAGTGCCGCCTGATCGAATTCCACGGCGGGCAGTGCCACTTCGTGGACGATCCCCGCACGATGTACGAGGCCTCCGCCGCCCTCGCGGCGGAGACCGGCGGCCACTACATGGACCAGTTCACCTACGCCGAACGTGCAACGGACTGGCGGGGCAACAACAACATCGCCGAATCGATCTTCCGCCAGCTGCGGTCGGAACGGTTCCCGGAACCGGCGTGGATCGTCGCCACCGCCGGCACCGGGGGCACCTCGGCGACCCTGGCACGCTACGTCCGCTACATGCAGTACGACACCCGCATCTGTGTCGCCGACCCGGAGAACTCGTGCTTCTTCCAGGGCTGGACCACCGGCAATCGGAACGTCGCCTGTGACAGCGCCTCCCGCATCGAGGGCATCGGACGGCCCCGGATGGAGCCGAGCTTCGTGCCCGGCGCGATCGACCGGATGATGAAGGTGCCCGACGCGGCCGGCGTCGCCGCCGTGCGCGCCCTGGAAGGGGTCATCGGCCGCAAGGCGGGCGGCTCCACCGGCACCGGGCTGTGGAGCGCCCTGAAGCTCGTCGCGGAGATGGTCGCTGAGGGACGGCGCGGGAGCGTGGTGACGCTGCTGTGCGATCCGGGGGACCGGTACCTGGACAAGTACTACTCGGACGCCTGGCTGGCCGGGCAGGGCCTGGACATCGCCCCCTACACGGCTGCGATCGAGTCCCTGCTGCGGACCGGCGTCTGGCCCGGCGGGGAACTATCCCGCGAGCCGGCCGTCCAGTGAGGTCACCGCGGAGCGGAAGGCCTGCCCCAGCCCCGGCCGGGCGGCCCTGAGCGCCAACCGGAACGGCGCCGTGCCGTCGGCCGCCATCGTCCACCGCACACGCGTCCCCGCCCCGGCCGGGGCGAGCCGCCACTCCTCGGCCATGGCACGGACACCGGGCACGTTGGTCACGTCGACGCGGTAGGCGTACACCTCGGGCGCCTGCGCCACGAGGACGGTCTCGCGGAACCGGGCTCCGCCCCTCAGGCGGATCTCCCGCCCCGCGCCCCCGTCGAGGGGACGGGCCAGCGTGACCGATCCGAACCACCGGGGCCAGCCGGTCACGTCCTCGGCCAGCGCGCGGAAGACCGCCTCCGGCGCGGCGGACATCTCCCGGCCGAAGACCAGACGCACCGGCGCGGTCCCGGCGAACTCGACCCCCACGGGGCGCAGACGGTGGGCCATGGACGTATCCCCCTTGACGGATGCCGGCTTCCGGATGAGCGGGCGGCGTTCGAGACGGTTGCGCCGCGGTGCCGTCACACCTCGGCGGCCTCCGCGGAGAACTCGGGCTCGCCCGCCACCACCAGGTGCCGCAGATGCTCCGACACGTCCGCGCGTGCCTCCGCGGGCAGCCCGGAGTCCGTCACCAGGGTGTCGACCTGGTCCAGGGAGGCGAACGAACTCAGCCCCACCGTCCCCCACTTGGTGTGGTCGGCGACCACCACCACACGACGGGCCGACTGCACCAGCCGCCGGTTGGTCTCGGCCTCCGCGAGATTCGGCGTCGACAGGCCCGCCTCGAGCGATATCCCGTGCACCCCGAGGAACAGCAGATCGAAGTGGAGCGCCGCGATCGCCTGGTCGGCCACGGGTCCCACCAGCGAGTCGGACGGGGTGCGCACACCGCCCGTCAGCACGACCGTTGCCGCGCCCTGCCGGGGCCCGGCGGTGCGCTGCGCCGCGTGGAAGACGTCGGCCACCCGCACCGAGTTGGTGACCACCGTCAGATCGGAGACGTCCACCAGCCGATGCGCCAGCGCGAACGTCGTCGTACCGCCGGACAGTGCGATCGCCGCACCCGGGGGGACCAGCTCGGCCGCCGCCCGCGCGATGTCCTCCTTGGCGCTCAGCTCCAGGCCGGACTTGGCCTCGAACCCGGGTTCGTGCGTGCTCGCCTCGACCACCGGCACCGCGCCGCCGTGCACCTTCTCCAGCACGCCCTGCCGGGCCAGCGCGTCGAGGTCGCGGCGGACCGTCATGTCCGACACGCCGAGCTTGCGGGTCAGCTCGTTGACCCGGACGCCGCCCCGGCGCCGGACCTCGTCGAGGATCAGGGTGCGTCGCTGCTCCGCGAGCAGGTTCTGATTCTCGCTCACGTACGCTCCGGTCCTTTCGCCGCACAGCCGTCCGACACGCCTCGCGCACCCGCCGCGACGAGCGGATCCCCTCCCGGTACCGGTGCGCGGACGTCCCATCCTTGCATGCCGTGTCCCGGACGGCGCCACGGGTGGCTCGCCGCGCACATGCCACAGATACAGGAAGGGTGCTTGCCCGTCGCACAGATCGGGGAGATTCGGTGACGAGAGGTGCGAGCCGTCCCGGCGCGGGAGATCCTGTGACGGCGGAACCGACGGGGCGTCACGGGGGAAGTGCTGAATCGGTGGAAAGCGCGCAGGGACACAGACCGGACCAGCGGTCCGAGCGGTCCGACGACCCGGGCACCCGGCCCGGGGAATCCGGAACCGCCCTGGAACTCCTGGTGCACGGGGTGGGCGGCACCACTCCCGAGAAGATGCTCGACGATCCGCGCACGGTCCGGATCACCGGTGACGACATCGCCGCCGTGTTCCGCCGCGCCGACGACGCCGACGCGGAACACCGGCCCGCCGGCCGTCGCCAGGGACCCCTCCCCGAGGCCTACGTCTGGTGCAACCTCACCTCCGGGAACGGCACGCGCGCGTTGTGGTTGCTGCTGCTCCCCTTCATGGTGGTCAACCTCGCCCACTGGATGCGCCCCACCGCCCGGGGCCGCAGGCGCACGGTCCGGCTGTACGGGCTGCTGGTGCGGCTGGCCGGACTGAGCCTGACGGTGCTGCTCGTGGCGGCCGCCTGCGAGGTCGCCCTCGACCTGGCCGCATGGCAGTGCGCGGGCACCCACGCCTGCGCCGAAGGGCACTCCTGGCTGGGCTTCCTCTCGCCGGAGCTCTCCGACGGCGGCTGGTGGAGCCCGCCGGGCCGCCGGCTCGCCCTCGCCGCGCTGGTGCCCGCAGCCCTCACCGGACTCCTGTGGTTCCTGTCCCTGCGCACATGGAGCGCGTACGAGTCCCAGCAGCCGATGGCCCACGACCCCGAGCCCGAGGAGGACGCCGGCCCCACCGCGCTGAGCCGACCCGGCTTCTGGTACGGCCGGCGCCTGGTCGCCCGGCTGCGCGCCGCGCACACCACCGCCGGACTGCTCACCGTCGCCGCCGCCGTCGGTTCCGCCGCCGCCCGGTACGACCGTGAGCCGGGCGGCCCGGCCGTACTGAACGTCCTCGGCCTGCTCCTGGAGGCGGTCCTGGCCGTCGGGGCGGGCGTCGTGGTGTGGGTGGTCTGCCGCCGGGGCCGCAGCGAACGCCGGCTGGACAGCGGCCTCGACCGGCGCCTGGTGCGGTGGCTGCCCCTCACCGGCCTCCTCCTGCTCGCGCTCACCATGGTGTACGCCGGGTGGGAGCGCCCCGGATGGGAGTCGGCGGGCCGGCTGCCGGGCGACGCCACCTTCGGCGCCCTCGCCCTGGCCCAGGGCCTGCTGGTGATCGTCCTGGCCGGGGTCGCCCACATTCTGCACCGCACCCTCCCCGACCGGCGCGCCGCGATGCGGGGCCTGGCCGGACCGGCGGTCGCCATGCTCGCCTGCGCGCTCGGCGGGGTCATGTCCGGCGGCGTGTCCCAGCGGGTGTCCGACTGGCTGGACGGCACCGGCCATTCGATGCCCGGCCCGCCGGTGCTGCTCACCTGGCAGGCGTCCGCGATCCCGCCGCTGCTCGTCCTGCTGCTGGGGCTCTGCGGCTGGCTCGCCCGGCGCGCCTGGCAGCTCGCGCGCGCGGAGTGCGCGGCCGTGGAACGCGAGTACCCCGGCGAGACGGGCGATCCCGGCCGCACCCGCCGTATCGCCTCCGTGCGCGCCATGGCCGCCCTCACCGACCGCGGCCCGCGCATCCTCGCCGTCACATCCGCCGCGACCCTGCTGCTGGGAGCCGCCGCCCTGGCCGGCGCCCTCCTCACCGACAAGACGCCGGGAGAGGCGGCACAGGGGTCGTACGCCGTCGTCCACGGTGCGGCCGAGACCGCGCAGGCGCTGGGCTCCTGGCTGATCGGGCTCGGCTTCCTACTCCTCGTCGCCTGCGGCCGTCGCGCCTACAAGGACGCCTCCGCGCGGCGCACCATCGGCATCCTGTGGGACGTCGGCACCTTCTGGCCGCGGGCCGCGCACCCCTTCGCGCCGCCCTGCTACGCCGAGCGCGCGGTGCCCGACCTGACCTGGCGGATCGCCACCTGGACCCGGTCCACCGGCGGCCGGCTGGTCATCTCGGGCCACTCCCAGGGCAGTGTCCTCGCCGCCGCGGCGGCCTGGCAGCTCACGCCGTCCACCCGCAGGCGCGTCGCCCTGCTGACCTACGGCTCCCCGCTGGAGCGGCTGTACGGCCGCTGGTTCCCGGCCCACTTCGGGCCGGACGCCCTGGGCTTCCTGCACCAGGAGGTCGACTGCTGGCGCAACCTCCACCGGCGCACCGACCCCATCGGCGGTCCGATGCGGCTGCCCGGCGACTCCGGCCCCGACGTGGACCGCCCCGCGCTCCAGGACCCCCTGGCCTACGGCCGCACCGAGGCCCATCCGCTGCCCGCGCCGATCCTCGGACACTCCGACTACCAGGCCGACCCGGCGTTCGCGGAGGAGCGCCGTCGGCTGCTTGCCCGGCTGCGGCCGGAGGTGCCGGCTCCCCGGAACACCGGGGGGCCGGGCGGCTCCTCGCGGTGAGCGACCGCGCTGGGCGCCGCACGAAACCCATCCGCTGCCCGCGCCGATCCTCGGACACTCCGACTACCAGGCCGATCCGGCGTTCGCGGAGGAGCGCTGCTCGCCCGGCTGCGGCCCGAGGTGCCGACTCCCCGGAACACCGGGGGGTCCGGCGGCCCCTCGCGGTGAGCGACCGTGCTCAGGACAGCGCGGGCAGGTCCTCGGCGTAGAGCAGGGTCAGGTCGTCGGTGGTCGGCTCCTCGAGCTGGGCGACACGGCTCGCATGCCGCTCGACCATCGCCTCGAAGGTCTGCCGCGCGGTGCGCCCGTTGCCGAACGCGGGCCCCTTGGGGATGTCGGTGAAGTAGGTCAGCAGGGCCTCACCGGCGCCCGGCGCCAGCCGGTACTCGTGCTCCTCGGCCTGCTGCTGCACGATCCGCAGCAGCTCGTCGGGGCCGTAGTCGCCGAAGGTGATCGTCCGCGAGAAGCGCGACGCGACGCCCGGGTTCACCGACAGGAACCGCTCCATCTCGGCCGTGTAGCCGGCCACGATGACCACCACCGCGTCCCGCTGGTCCTCCATCAGCTTCACCAGGGTGTCGATGGCCTCCTTGCCGAAGTCCCGCCCTGCGTCCTCCGGGGAGAGCGCGTACGCCTCGTCGATGAACAGCACACCGCCGCGCGCCTTCTCGAACGCCTCCTGGGTGCGGATCGCCGTGGAGCCGATGTGTTCGCCGACCAGGTCGACCCGGGACACCTCGACCAGATGCCCCTGCTCCAGCACCCCGAGCGAGGCGAGGATCTCGCCGTACAGGCGGGCGACGGTGGTCTTGCCGGTGCCGGGGGAGCCGGTGAACACCAGGTGCCGCTTGACCGACGCCGCCTTCAGCCCCGCCTGCTGCCGGCGCCGGCCCACCTCGATCATGTCGGTGAGGGCGCGCACCTCCCGCTTGACGCTCTCCAGGCCCACCAGCGCGTCGAGTTCGCCGAGCACGGCCTTCGAGGTGCGGGTCTCCCGCTCCGGCCCGGGGGCGGGCGTCGGCGCGGGCGGTGCCGGCTCGGCCGTCCGGGCGGCGGGCACCGTGCCCAGCAGCCCGGTGGAGTGGCCCGTCGTCTGCACGGCGGGCTCCGGTGCCGCGGGTGCCCGCAGGCTCCCGCTCTCGTCGCTCGTGCAGTCCTCGACGACGGGACCGCCCGCACCGGACCCGGGGTCCGCGCCCTCGGCGAACTCGTAACCGCCGCGCGCGCAGCGCTCCGTACGGCACTTCCGCAGCGTCGTGCGGCTGCCGTCGATCACATGGAAGCCGTAGCCGCCGCTGCCCGTGACCCGGCAGTTCACGAAGGTGCCGCGGCCACCGGCCGACACGTAGACGCCTGCTTCGGCGGGGGAGTCGATCGTGCAGCGCTCGACGGTCGGGTCGGCGCCCTTGGTGACGATCACGCCGGTCTGTGTGCCGTCCAGGGTGCAGTTGTCGAGGGTGCCGCCGCTGCCGTGGTCGCGGAACCAGGCGCCGGTCGCCGCCTCGCGGATCCGGCAGTCGTCGAGCTGCGCGGTGGCGCCGTCGCTCACCGACACGGCCGTGTTGCGCACCTGCGACAGATCACTGTCGACGACGTCCGCGCGGGAGCCCCGGTCGAGGACGAACAGCGCGTCGGGCACGTCGTGCACCCGGCAGGAGTCCAGTACGGCGGTGGCGCCGTCGCTCACCCACACCGCCGGGTAGTCGCCCGTGCTGTCGAAGATCTCGCACTGGTTGGCGTCGACGCGCGTTCCCGGGTCCCACACCGACAGCCCGTTGCGGCCGAAGTGCCGCACGCTGGTGCGGGTCAGGGTGAGCACCGAGCGGGACCGCAGGTCGACCGCGTTCTCCGGGATGTCGTGGATCCGGCAGTCGGCCAGGGTCAGCACCGCGTCCGTGTCGAGCGTGACGCCGTCCCCCGTCGTACGGTGCACATCGCAGTCGGTCAGGTGCGCGGTGGCGCGGCCGGTCACCTGGACGCCGCTGCCGCGCACCTCGTAGACCTCGCAAACCACCGCCTCCAGGGCGGAGTTCTCCCCGGTCGCGGTCAGTCCCGAGCCCGCTGCGTGGTGCACCCGGCAGCGTTCGAACCGGGGGTGGGCGCCGCCGCGTACCGCGACGCCCGCCTGCCCCGCGGCGACCACCTCGCAGTCTTCGAACACGCCGCCCCCGCCGTCCAGTACGGCGATGCCGACGCCCGCCGGGTTGTCGACCGTGCACCGGCGCACCGTGGGCCGGGCGGCGCCGCGCACCTCGATGCCCGCTGCGGACCGGGTGACCACCCGGACGTCGCGCAGCTCCGGGGTGCCTTCCTCGACCAGCACGGCGGGGGCGGTTGCATCCTGGCCCTCGACATGCAGGTCGTGCACCACCGCCGAGGCGCGCACGGTCAGCGGAACGCCGTCGGCGGGCGCGATCCGCACCGAGCCGGGGGAGCCCTCCGGGCCGCGCAGGGTCACCGCCCGCTGGACGACGAGGTTCTCCCGGTAGGTGCCGGGGGCGACGGTGAGGACGTCGCCTTCGGCCGCGGCCTCCAGGGCGGCGGCGAGCGATGCGTACTCACCCGTGCGGCGGCGCCACCTCGATGTGCCGGTGTGCGTCACCTGGACCGTGCCCTGTGCCATGGCGTAGCTGTGCCCCCACCTCGTTGTACTGATGGCTCGTTCCCGCCCGTGCTGCGCCGATCGGTTCGGCCGGACCACCGTAGCGTGCGCGCGGGCACCGGGTTGACCAGAGTGGGAACGCCGTTCAGCTGTCGGCTCCGGTCCTGCCCCAGTCCGGTCCCGCCCTCTCCCACGCCTTGTCCAGGCGGGCGTACCGGCCACGCACCATCTGCCGGACGATCAGCCGTCTGCCGCCCTCAATCAGGCCCGCGGCCACCAGGGCGGCGCCGATGCCGGCGAGCACGGCGTGCGTCGTCGCGGTCGCGGTGTCCAGCGGGCGGGCGACGGTCCGTCCCTGACGGTCGGTCCATATTCGGAAGCGGTCGCCCGGCCGCGGGTCCTTGAGACGGGCCGTCACGGTTCCGTTCCGCGCGGTGCCGTCCTGCGCGGTCCAGTGGGCCACGACGCGGCTGTACGGCTCCCCGCCTCCGGGCAACTCCGGGTCGGCGTCCGGCGGGGACGGGTCGAGCGCGCGCACCACCGTGGCCGTCACCACGTGCCGGGCCTTGTGCTGTGCGCGGACGGACTGCTGGAGGGCGTCCTGCGCGGCGCCGCCGACGAGCCGGCCGATCAGCGGGGCGGCGAGGGCCATGAGCAGCAGCGCCGCGAGCGCCGTCCACGACTCGGCCAGGTCGGTGCGCCGGCACAGCGGGTTGTGCCGCCAGCGCCAGAGTCCGCTGATCGCCCGCACCGCCGCACCCCCTCGCCGGTCTCTCTCATGGAGCTCTCATGAAAGGCCAACGGACGAAGCCGGGGACCGGTTCCCGCTCCCGCCCGGGATCCCTACGCGGCCTCGACGGGATCGCCGACCCTGATGGTGCCGGGGGAGAGGGGCACCAAGTTCTGTCCGAAGAGGAGTTCGCCGCCGGGCTGCCGACGGGCGGCCAGCGCGTGCAGCGGCTCCTTCCCGCGCCGGCCCGTCTTCTGGTCGGTTGTGGTCACCACGCAGCGGGCGCTGGGCTTGGCGACGCGGAAGACCACCTCACCGATGGTGACGCGCGTCCACTTCTCCTCCTGCCAGGGCGCGGTGCCCTCCACCACCACGTTCGGCCGGAAGCGGTTCATCGGCAGCGGGCCCTCGGCCGCGTGGCGTCCCCCGGCGATCAGGGAGTTGAGGCCGTCGAGGGAGGCGGTCGTGGTCAGCAGCAGCGGATATCCGTCGGCGAAGGACACCGTCTCGCCGGGCAGCGCGAACCGGGGATCCACCGGCCGCCGGGTGGCCGGGTCGTCCAGGTGCACCAGGCGTACCGCGGTGCCGAGGAGTGCGCTGCACCAGGCGTGCACGGCGTCGTCCCCGGCCGGGACCGCCTCCACCTTGGTGCCGAAGAGCTCAACATGAACCGTGCAGCCGGGCGCCGGAACGCCCACCGTCACCGGCTCCCGTCCGGGCGCGGACAGCCGGACGCCGCCGCCGGGCAGCAACTCGGCGGCGGCCAGGGCCAGGCGCGGATGTCGCCGTTGTGTGACGACCTTTCCCCTGTCGTCGACCAGCATCCAGCGCCGGTCCCCGGCCGGACCCCAGGGCTCCACGACGACCTTCCGGAGGGGCAGGCTCCGGAAGGCCTTGACCGGATGGATGTGGATCGAGTGCAGACGTGCGTTCCCCATGGGCTCATCGTGCCACCCGGCACCGACGGTCCCGGGCGGATTCAGTACCCGCGGTACTGCTGGTTGTTGTACGGGTCCTGGTACGGCGCGGGGGCCGGCCGGGGAGCCGCGGGACGCATCGCCTCGTAGCCGGCGGGCGGAACCGGACGCGGCGGCTGCGGCTGCGGGCCGGGGTAGCCGCGCGGCGCGGTGGCCTGCTGCGGGATGTACGCGGTGTGTGCCTGCTGGAGCGGAGCGGGCTGCTGCGCCTGCGGATAGCCGTAGGCGGGCTGGGACGGAGCCGCCGGAAGGGCGGGCAACGCCGAGGGAAGCGCGGGCAGATGACTGACCGGCGCCTCGTACGCGGCGGGGACCCGGATCGGGGCGATCTGCGGGGTGCCCCGCTCGGCCACGAGCGAGTCGTAGATCGGAGTGTCCGGGAAGGAGGCGGAGTAGTAGCCGCCGCCATAAGTGGAGCGGGGGGAGGTCATGGGACATAAGTTAAGCCCACGATGTGCTTTTGGGGAGACCGATAAGAGGGTTGTTTTCTGCGCCCCCCGTGACCGGGGATCCCTAATGCGAGCGAACTTGGGGAAAACGGGCAATCTGCTGAGTGTGTTTCGTGTAAAGGCCGAGTTCCGGGGCGGTTACCGGCGGTTGGCCCCGTTCCCGTGTCCCTTCCCGTGTCCGTTTCCGTGGGCGTTCCCCGCGCGGGGGAATAGGTTGTGCGGACGAAGACCGACGGATGCCGGGACCTGACCGGCGCGGGCGACCCGTGATGGGGGCGGACATGTCAATGCCGAAAGGATCGAACACACCGGTGCCGACGACGGCACTGCGGGTGGACGTGGGCTGGCGCTCCGGCCCCGGCGTACCCGACGCGGACGCCTCGGCCCTCCTGCTGGCCGGCGGCAAGGTCCGCTCCGACAGCGACTTCGTCTTCTACAACCAGCCCGCCCACTCCTCCGGCGCCGTCCGGCACGAGGGCAAGCGGGACGCCGGCGGCCGGGTCACCGACACCCTGCTCGTCGACCTCACGCGCATGGAGCCCGGCATCGAGACCGTGATCCTGGCCGCCTCCTGCGACGGGGGCTCCTTCGGGCAGGTGCCGGATCTGTCCATCGAGGTCAAGGACTCCGCCAACGGCACCGTGGCGGCGCGTTTCGACAGCGCGGGCGCAACCACGGAGACGGCGTTCGTACTGGGCGAGTTCTACCGGCGCCAGGGTGCCTGGAAGTTCCGTGCCGTCGGCCAGGGCTACAGCAGCGGGCTCGAAGGCCTCGCCACCGACTACGGCATCACCGTGGACGAACCGCAGCACGCGGCCCCGCCACCCCCGGCCGCCGCGGCGCCGCCCGTCACGGCCCCCGTGACCGCGCCACTGCCCCCGGCGGCGCCGCCGGCCGCCCCGCCACCGCCGGTCCGGCTGACGAAGGTGACGCTCACCAAGTCGGCCCCCTCCGTCTCCCTCACCAAGCAGGGCGGCACATCGGGCGCCCTGCACGTGAACCTCAACTGGCAGGTGCGCAAACAGTTCTCGCGATGGGCCGCAAAGCTGGGCCGCCCGGTCGCCATGCACTCCGACCTCGACCTCGACCTGTGCGCGCTGTACGAGCTCACCGACGGCAGGAAGGGCGTCGTCCAGGCGCTCGGCAACGCCTTCGGCGCCCTGCACCGACCCCCGTTCATCCACCTGGACGGCGACGACCGCACCGGCGCCGTGGCGAGAGGGGAGAACCTCACCGTCAACCTCGACCACAAGCACCTGCTCCGGCGCATCCTCGTCTTCGTCACCATCTACGAGGGCGCCCGCTCCTTCGCCGACCTGCACGCCACGGTCACCCTCCAGCCGCAGCACGGCGCGGCCATCGACTTCTCCCTCGACGAGTGCACCGTCCCTTCGACCGTCTGCGCGCTCGCCCTGATCACCAACACCGGCGGCGGTGAACTCGTCGTCCAGCGCGAGGCCCGCTATCTGGTCCCCGAGCGGGGAGTGAGCCCGCAGCGCACCGTGGACCACGCCTACGGATGGGGCATGAACTGGACCCCGGGCCGCAAGTGATGGCCCGTCAGCTCTCGTCCGGCACGGCATCAGGCCGGGCGTAGGTGCGGCCCTTCCAGGCCGCACCGCGCCCCCGGTAGTGCTGCACCGCCGAGTCCACCGTCATGAGGAGATACAGCGACGCGGTGAACGGCAGCAGAAGAGCCGGCCACAGCGGCAGCCGGCAGTACCGCAGCATGGGAACGTACGTCCCCGACATCACGAGCCAGGCCGCCGCACCCAGCAGCGCGGCGACCGCGCTACCCGTCACCGCGCCCGCCAGCACCGCCAGCGGCGGCACCAGGTACACCAGCATCAGCCCGGCGACCGTACCGGCCAGCAGCGCCGGGCTGTGCCGCAGTTGTGCGTAGGCGCTGCGCGACACCATCCGCCACAGATCGTGCAGCCGGGGATACGGACGCACGCTGTCCACCCCGTCCGCGAGCCCCAGCCAGATCCGTCCGCCGCTGCCCTTCACCGCGCGGGCGAGCGCCACGTCGTCGATGACGGCGTGCCGGATGGCGTCCGGGATCCGCGCCCGCGCGGCGGCCTCGGTGCGCAGCAGCACACAGCCGCCGGCCGCGGCGGCCGTCCGGGCCCCCGCCCTCCCGATCCTGCGGAACGGGTACAGCTGCGCGAAGAAGTAGACGAAGGCCGGTACGACCAGCCGCTCCCAGCGGCTGTCCACCCGCAACCGCGCCATCTGCGACACCACGTCGAACCCGCCCGCACCGGCGGCCGCCACCAGCCGGCGCAAACTGTCCGGGGCGTGCGCGATATCGGCGTCCGTCAGCAGCAGGTACTCCGGGTCACGCGCACGCGCCAGGGCGATGCCGTGCCGCACCGCCCACAGCTTCCCGGTCCAGCCGGCGGGCGGCTCCCCGGGGGAACCCACCGTGAGCGGCAGCCCGCCGTGCCGCCGCGCGAGTTCCCGCGCGAGCTCTCCGGTGCCGTCCGTGCTGCCGTCGTCGACGAGGAAGACCTCGGCCCGCCCCGGATAGTCCTGGGCCAGCACCGAGGGCAGGCTCGCGGGCAGCACCGCCGCCTCGTCACGCGCGGGGACGACGACGCACACGCTCGGCCACGTCTCCGGGTCCCGCAGCGGCGGAAGCCGGACGTCCGTACGCCAGAACCATCCCTGGCAGAGCAGCAGCCACAGCCAGGCGGCCAGTGATCCGGCGGCACTCCACACAATGGCGCTCACGTGCGCAGTGTGCCCCACGGCACGGCCCCCAAGCGGCTCATCGATTATCGTGACCGGGTGAAGATCGCGCTCATGGACTCCGGAATCGGACTGCTGGCGGCCACGGCCGCGGTACGGCGTCTCCGCCCCGACGCCGACCTGGTGCTCTCCCTCGACCCCGACGGCATGCCCTGGGGACCGAGGACCCCCGAGGACCTCACCGAGCGCGCCCTCGCCGTCGCCGAGGCGGCGGCCGCGCACCGTCCCGACGCGCTGATCGTGGGCTGCAACACGGCCACGGTGCACGCCCTCACCGCGCTGCGCGCCCGTCTCGAGCCCGCACTGCCGGTCATCGGCACCGTCCCGGCGATCAAACCGGCCGCGGCCGGCGGTGGACCGCTCGCCATCTGGGCCACGCCCGCCACGACAGGCAGCACCTACCAGCGCGACCTGATCGAGAACTTCGCCGACGGTGTGAAGGTCACCGAGGTGCCGTGCCCGGGGCTCGCCGAGTCCGTGGAGCGAGCCGACGAGACGGCGATCGACGCCGCGGTCGCGGCGGCGGCCGCATTCACCCCGGACGACGTAACGACCGTCGTCCTGGGCTGCACCCATTACGAACTGGTCGCCGAGCGCATCCGGGCCGCCGTGCAACGCCCCGGCCACCCTCCGCTCGCCCTGTACGGGTCCGCCGGGGCGGTGGCCGCCCAGGCGCTGCGCCGCCTCGGTGAACAGGCCGCCCCCGCGGCGCCGGCGAGCGGCACGCTGACGGTGCTGCTGAGCGGACGCGAGGCCGGTGCGCTTCCCGGGCCCGCCCTCACCTACGCCGAGGGCAGGCTGCTCCAGCCCCTCGCTCCCGCCCGGACGGCCCAGTAACGCAGTGCCACGCGGTACCAGCCGAGCGAATCCTGAGTAACCTCGAATCCATGAAGGACCACCGCCAGGGCGAGCACCGCCCCTACACCGGGGTCTGGACCGGCCGCGCCACCAATCGCTTCCAGTGGCTGCTGGCGCTGACCGGTGCCGCCTGCATGGCGCTCGGCATCGTGCTGGCCGTCGACTCCGCGTGGACGAGCGGTGTCGCGCCGCTGGCCATGGCCGTCGTCGGCTGCATCGCCGCCGGTCTGCTCGTCCTGTTCGGCACGCTCGCCTTCGTCCATGTGGCGCTGCGGGTCGACGAGGACCATCTCGAGGTGCGCTGCGGGCACATCGGTGTGCCGCGCCGCCGTATCCCCCTGTCGCACGTCGCCGGCGCGGACTTCGCTCCGCATGTCACGCCCCGTCACTGGGGCGGCTGGGGTTACCGCTGGCGGCCCGAGAAGGGCACGGCGGTCGTCGTACGCCGCGGTGAGGGCGTCGTCCTGCGGCTCTGGGACGGCCACACCTTCACGGTCACCGTGGACGACGCGGAAGCGGCGGTCACCGTCATCCGCGACCGCCTCCGCCCCCGCACACCGGGCACGAAGCACTGACCCGCAGCCCACGCGGTGCCCCCTTCCTGGGCCGCGGTGGAACAGCCGGCGCTCCCCGCCCCGGTGGCGCGCGAGGCTCGCAGGGCGGACCGATCACCGCGCGGATGCGGCTTTGGCAGGTGGCCGACGCCAATGGGACGGGCCGCTCAGCGCGGCCCCGGCTGTACCGGGTGCTAGCTGCCTGGAAGCCTCGGTGTCTCACGTCTCCGCACGGCGGGGAACGCTTAACCTGCTACTGCCGCGGTGACTCACCGCTCCGGGCAGCGTGAGAGCGCGGGCCGTTCTGCTTCCGCGCGGTGACGGCTGCGGCGGTCGTCCGTGACCGGCGCCGGTCCGGTGGACGGGCAAGACGCCCGGCCAACGTGCTCCGCGCGGCTACGCGTGTCACGAGACTGGGCTGTCCTTGTTCGGGTGTGTGCCGCGGGTCGGGTGGTCGGGGAAGGGGCGGGATGTTGCCAGGCCCGCGAGCAGGCCGCCGCCCACGGACACCGCGGTGAAGCTGAGGGCGTTGCCCACCGAGGCGATCGCGGCGAGACCTGTCAGAGCCGTGCCCGCGGTCAGGACCACCGGCGTGGCACGCGGGCTGCGCCACAGGGCGTAGAGCAGCCAGCCGAAGGCCAGCGCCAGCAGAGCCACCCCGACCACACCCTGCTCAGCCGCCAGCTGGAGCGGCGCGGAGTGGGGTTTGCCGTCGGACGCCGGAGACTGCACCGAGGTCGCGCTGAGCTCCCCGAAGCGCCCCGGCCCCACGCCCAGGGCCGCGTGCTCCCGGACCATGCCGAGCGCGTCCCGCCACAGCCCCACGCGGTGCGCGGTCAGCCGGCCCTCCAGCGACGCAGCGAGGCCCTCCGGCACGGCGTTCCAGGCCATCGCCCAGGCGAGCCCCGCGGCCCCTGCGGCTGCGGTACCCAGCGCGGCGAGTACGGGAACGCGGCGCCGTACGCGGCCCACGGCGAGGGAACACAGCAGCACCACCGAGCCCGCGACGCACCCGGCGGCCGATCCCAGCACGGCCGCGGTCACCACGACGCCCGCCGCCAGCAGGCGCAGCGCCAACCGGGCCGCCGGCGTGGCGGCCGCGCAGGCCGCACAGCACGCGGCGCCCACCGACAAGGTCACCACGGCCGTCGTCGCACCCACGTGCCCAAGCGGCCCCGCGATCTGCGGGCCTGGTGCGAGATGCGGGACCGTCACCATCAATCCAATGCCGGCCAGGGCCGCGGCGCAGGGCGCGGCCACCGGCAACAGCGCCCCGCCGATCCGGCCCGCCGCATAGCCCGCGGCCACGGCGAGGACCGCGAGCAGCATGCCCTCCGGGCGGCCGCCCTGGGCCGCCGCCGTGATCAGAGACCAGGCCGCACAGGCACCCAGCACCGCGACAGCCGCCGCGTCCGGACCCGTCCGTCTTTCGCCGTCCGCATCCGGACCGGCGGAAGCCATCCCTGTGGAACCCACCCCGCACCCCGCACCCGCGTCGCCCCCGACCTGTGACGACCCCGGGCGCCGGCACACGACGCGCCGCACGACCGGGGCACCGGCACACCGTAACCGCTGGTGGCCGGTTTGGGGATGTGCAGGACAAGTCGCGCGGAAACGATACGGCTCCTCACCCGCCAGGAAGAGCCGGAAGAGGGGGTGCGGCACCCTCCGGCCGCCCTCCGGTCCGCACGCCCGTGCTGTCGGCCGCCAGGTCACGCGCCGTAGACTCCCGGAGTGACCGTCACCGCAACCTCCGTCGGCGAGTCGGACCGGATGCCGCCGCAGACCGCGCCCACCGCGCGGGGCAGCCGGCTCCTGCGCCTCCTCCCGGCCGCCGCAGCCGCGCTCTCGGGCCTGCTCCTCTACGTCAGCTTCCCGCCGCGCACCCTGTGGTGGCTGGCCGTGCCCGCCTTCGCCGTCCTCGGCTGGGTGCTGCGCGGCCGGAGCTGGAAGGCGGGACTCGGTCTCGGCTACCTCTTCGGTCTCGGCTTCCTGCTGCCGCTGCTGGTGTGGACCGGTGTGGAGGTGGGCGCCGGCCCGTGGATCGCCCTGGTGGTGATCGAGGCGGTCTTCGTCGCGCTGGTCGGGGCCGGTGTCACCGTGGTGTCGAAGCTGCCCGGGTGGCCGGTGTGGGCGGCGGCCCTGTGGATCGCCGGCGAGGCGGCACGCGCGCGCGTACCGTTCAGCGGCTTCCCCTGGGGCAAGATCGCGTTCGGTCAGGCGGACGGGGTCTTCCTGCCGCTCGCCGCGCTCGGCGGCACCCCGGTGCTCGGCTTCGCCGTCGTGCTGTGCGGCTTCGGCCTCTACGAGGTCGTCCGGCTCACCGTGCAGGCGCGCCGCAGCGGAAACCTGCGCCGGGCGGCGGCCGTCGTGGGCGTCCTGAGCGTCGCCGTACCGATGGTCGCGGCACTCGCGGCCCGGCCTCTGGTCGGCGACAAGGCCGAGAACGGCACCGTGACCGTCGCCGCGATCCAGGGCAACGTGCCCCGCCTGGGTCTCGACTTCAACTCCCAGCGGCGTGCCGTCCTCGACCACCACGCGCGCGAGACGGAGCGTCTGGCGGCGCGGGTGGCCGCCGGGAAGGCCGAGCAGCCGGACATCGTGCTCTGGCCCGAGAACTCCTCCGACATCGACCCCTTCGTCAACCCGGACGCGCGCGCCGTCATCGACAAGGCGGCCAAGGCCATCGACGCGCCGATCTCGGTCGGCGGCGTGGTCGCCAGGGACGGGAAACTGCTCAACGAGCAGATCCTCTGGGACCCGGTGAAGGGCCCCGTCGACACCTACGACAAACGGCAGGTCCAGCCCTTCGGCGAGTACCTTCCGCTGCGCTCGTTGGTGGGCGCGATCAACGAGAACTGGACCGCGATGGTCCGCCAGGACTTCAGCCGGGGCGGCGAGCCCGGCGTGTTCCGCATGAACGGTGCCGGGATCGGCCTGGTGACCTGCTACGAGGCCGCCTTCGACTGGGCGGTGCGCGACACGGTCACGGCCGGCGCCGAGCTGATCTCGGTACCCAGCAACAACGCCACCTTCGGCCGCAGCGAGATGACCTACCAGCAGCTCGCCATGTCCCGGGTCCGCGCCGTGGAGCACAGCCGTGCCGTCACCGTGCCGGTGACCAGCGGGGTCAGCGCGATCATCATGCCCGACGGGGAGATCACGCAGCGGACCGGCATGTTCGTCCCCGGCTCGCTGGTGCAGGAGGTGCCGCTGCGCTCCTCCCAGACGCCCGCCACTCGGCTCGGCGTGCTCCCGGAGATCGCCCTGGTCCTCGTCGCCGCGGGCGGCCTGGGCTGGGCCGCCGTCGCGGGGGCACGCGCACGACGTGCCGGCGACGCGTAGGCCTCCCGCCCTCCGACGTGCGGGGGAGCGTGGTGCGGCGCCGGTTAGGGTCGTTCCATGGCTACTCCTGACTTCATCCGCACGCTGCGAGCCTGCGCCGGTCATCAGCTGCTGTGGCTGCCCGGGGTCACCGCGCTCGTCTTCGACGACGAGGGCCGGGTGCTGCTGAACCGGCGGTCGGATACCCGCAAGTGGTCGGTGATCGGTGGCATCCCCGACCCGGGGGAGCAGCCTGCGGCCTGTGCGGTGCGGGAGGTCGAGGAGGAGACCGCGGTGCGCTGTGCCGTCGAACGGGTCGTGCTGGTGCAGGCGCTGGAACCCGTGACGTACGGCAACGGGGACATCTGCCAGTACATGGACATCACCTTCCGCTGCCGTGCCGTCGGGGGCGAGGCGCGGGTCAACGACGACGAGTCGCTGGACGTCGGCTGGTTCGCCGTGGACGCGCTGCCGGAGCTCAACGACTTCGCGCGCTTCCGGATCAAGCAGGCGCTGTCGGACGCACCCACATGGTTCGACCCCACTGGAAGCGGCTGAACTGTAGGGCCTGACCACATGGGTCGCCGCAGGGGTCCTGCCTAGGGTCGATCCATGACCGTGCCCCGCGCCCTTCCGGCCCCCCACGCCACCTCCCTCGACCTCGGCGGCCGTACCGCTCTCGTCACCGGTGCCGCCGGCGGCATCGGCCGCGCCTGCGCACTGCGGCTCGCGGCCGCCGGGGCCAAGGTCAGAGCCGTCGACCGGGACGCCACGGGCCTGGAGGCGCTCGCCGAGACGGCCCGGGACCTCAAAGGCACCGTCGAGCCGCACGTGCTGGACCTGACCGATCTGGACGCCGCCGAGCTTGCCGGCGCCGGCACCGACGTGCTGGTCAACAACGCCGGGCTGCAGCTGGTCCGCCCCATCGAGGAGTTCCCGCCCGACGTCTTCCACACCGTGCTCACCGTGATGCTGGAGGCACCCTTCCGACTCATCCGGGGCGCCCTGCCCCATATGTACGGGCAGGGCTGGGGTCGCATCGTCAACGTGTCCTCGGTGCACGGTCTGCGCGCCTCCGCCTACAAGTCCGCATATGTGGCCGCCAAACACGGGCTGGAGGGCCTGTCCAAGACCACCGCCCTCGAGGGCGCGCCCCACGGCGTCACCTCCAACTGTGTGAACCCCGCCTATGTGCGCACCCCGCTCGTCGAGCGGCAGATCGCCGACCAGGCCCGCGCGCACGGCATCACCGAGGAACGCGTGCTCTCCGAGGTGCTGCTGCAGGACAGCGCGGTCAAGCGGCTCATCGAACCGGAGGACGTCGCCGAGGCCGTGGCCTATCTGTGCGGCCCGCGGGCGGCCTTCGTGACCGGCACCTCACTGGTCCTGGACGGCGGCTGGACCGCGCACTGAGGCATCGGCCGCAAGCGGCCGACCGTCGGCCGGCAGAGTTTTCCACAGGCCTGACGGGGCGGCCGCGGGATGAGGAATCCTGTGAGCATGTCCCGCGATCACGTGCAGTCCGCCGAGCGTTCCGCCCCCGCTGCCGAAGCGCCGGGCCGGGCCCGCCCCGAGGCCCGTCCCGCCTCCGGCGGCGCCGAGGCGCCGTTCCTCGAGCTGCTGGCCCGCGGCGCCCCCGCCGAGGCCTACGAGCAGCCCGTCCTGCTCGCCCGCGCCGAGGGACTGCCGGCCGGGCACATCGCCGACCTCGAACAGGCCAAGCTGCTCGCCCTGCGCGTCCGGTCCGAACTGGAGGGGCGGCGGCGCCGGGAGGCCGAGCTGTCGGCGCTGTTCGAGACCGCCCACGATCTCGCCGGACTGCGCGACCTGGACGCCGTGCTCCAGGCGATCGTGCAGCGAGCCCGCTCACTGCTCGGCACCGACGTCGCCTACCTCAGCCTGAACGACCCGGCCAGGGGCGACACCTATATGCGGGTCACCGAGGGTTCGGTCGCCGCCCGCTTCCAGCAGCTGCGCCTCGGCATGGGCGAAGGCCTGGGCGGCCTGGTCGCCCAGACCGCCCGTCCCTACGTCACGGACGACTATTTCCGCGACGACCGCTTCCAGCACACCCACACCATCGACACCGGCGTACGGGACGAGGGCCTCGTCGCCATCCTCGGGGTGCCCCTGATGCTCGGGCACCACGTCATCGGTGTCCTGTTCGCCGCGGACCGGCGGGCCAGGGTCTTCGAACGGGAGCAGATCGCCCTGCTCGGTTCCTTCGCCGCCCTCGCCGCGGCCGCCATCGACACCGCCAACCTGCTGGCGGAGACCCGTTCGGCCCTGGCCGGCCTGGAGCGTGCCAACGAGATCATCAAGGACCGCAGCGCGGTCATCGAACGCGCCTCGGACGTCCACGACCGGCTGGCCGAGCTGGTCCTGCGCGGCGGCGGGGTGCACGACGTGGCCGCCGCCGTCTCCCAGGTCCTGGACGGCACGGTCGAGTTCACCGAGGCCGCCGCGGCGCCGGCCCGTGCCCTGGAGTCCTCGCGGGAGGAGGGCCACGCGGTACGGCACCGCGAGGACTGGATCGCCGCCGTGACCGCCGGGGACGAACTCCTTGGCGCGCTCGTCCTGCGCGGCCAGCCGGACCTCGACCCCGTCGACCAGCGCACCCTGGAGCGCGCGGCCATGGTGACCTCGCTGCTGCTGCTCGCCCGCCGCTCCGCCGCCGAGGCCGAACAGCGCGTCCGCGGCGAACTGCTCGACGACCTGCTCGACGCCCGTGACCGCGATCCGCGCCTGCTGCGCGAGCGCGCCGTCCGGCTGCACGCCGACCTCGACGTCACCCACGTGGTGCTCGCCGCCCGTCTGGAGCGCGGCACCGCCGACGCCGACCAGGAGGCCGACGCCCGCAGACGGCTGTGGGCCGCCGCCTCACACCTGGCGGCGACCCGGCAGGGCCTCGCCGCCGCACGCGACGGCGGCACCGTCCTGCTGCTGCCCGTCGCCCCCGGGGACACCGCCACCGACCTGGCCCGCCGCACCGCCCGCCAGCTGGGAACGGCCGTCCGCGAGCCGGTCACCGTGGGCGCGTCCGCGCCCGTCGAGCGGCTCACGGCCCGCCCCGACACCGTGGCGGAGGCCTACGCGGAAGCCTGCCGCTGCCTCGACGCCCTCCGTCTCCTCGGCCGCGCCGGTGACGGCTCCGCCGCCGAGGACTTCGGCTTCCTGGGCCTGCTGCTCGCGGGGGAGCGGGACATCGCCGGCTTCGTCGACCGCACCATCGGCCAGGTCGTCGCCTACGACGAACGGCGCGGTACCGAGCTGCTGCGCACCCTCGACGCCTATTTCGCCTGCGGGATGAGCCCGGCCCGCACCAAGGACGAGCTCCACGTCCACGTCAACACGGTCGCCCAGCGGCTGGAGCGCGTCGGCCGCCTCCTGGGCGACGACTGGCAGAGCCCGGCCCGGGCCCTGGAGATCCAGCTCGCCCTGCGCCTGCACCGCCTGTCGGGGACCACAGGGCCCCCCGCGCAGACCTGACCCCCGTACGCGGGTGCGTACGGGGGCCGGGGCGGTGGCGGACCGGGATCAGGCGGTGCGCGCGTCCTGCTTGGCCGGGGCCTCGGCGGCCCCTTCCTCCCCGCCGGAGGGGGTCACGTCCGCGAGGTCCCGGTGGCGGGTCTCCTTGGCGGCCGCCACGGCGACGACCGTCAGCAGACTCGCCGCGATGACGTACAGCGCGATCGGGGTGGAGCTGCCGTAGTGCGACAGCAGCGCCGTGGCGATCAGCGGCGCGGGCGCACCCGCCGCGACCGAGGCGAACTGGGCGCCGATGGAGGCACCGGAGTAGCGCATCCGGGTCGCGAACATCTCGGAGAAGAACGCGGCCTGCGGGGCGTACATCGCTCCGTGGAGCACCAGACCCACGGTCACCGCCAGCAGCAGGTTGGCGAATCCGCCGGTGTCGATGAGGGCGAAGAACGGGAACATCCAGGCCCCCACCCCGACCGCACCGATCAGATACACCGGACGCCGCCCGAGCCGGTCGGACAGCGCACCCCACGCCGGGATGACAGCGAAGTGGATCGCCGAGGCGATGAGCACCGCGTTGAGCGCGGTCTGCTTCGACACCCCGGCCGAGGTGGTGGCGTACACGAGGATGAACGCGGTGATCATGTAGTAGCTGATGTTCTCCGCCATGCGCGCACCCATCGCGACCAGCACGTCGCGCCAATGGTGGCGCAGGACCGCCACGACCGGCATCCGCTCGGCGCCGGCCTCCGCCTTACGGGCCCCGGCCCGCTGCAGTGCCTGCTTGAACACCGGCGATTCATCGACAGAGAGACGAATCCACAATCCGACGATCACCAGCGCCCCGGACAGCAGGAACGGGATCCGCCAGCCCCATGCGATGAACGCCGAGTCCGACAGCACGGCGGTCAGCACCGACAGCACAGCGGTCGCCAGCAACTGCCCCGCCGGTGCGCCGGTCTGCGGCCACGAGGCCCAGAACCCCCGGCTCCGCGCGTCGCCGTGCTCGGACACCAGCAGCACGGCGCCGCCCCACTCGCCGCCCAGTGCGAAGCCCTGGACCAGCCGCAGCACGGTGAGCAGCACCGGCGCGGCACTGCCGATGGCGGCGTGCGTGGGCAGCAGCCCGATGGCGAACGTCGCCCCGCCCATCATCAGCAGGCTCAGCACCAGCAGCTTCTTGCGCCCGAGCCGGTCCCCGTAGTGCCCGAACACCAGCGCGCCCAGCGGCCGCGCGGCGAACCCGACGGCGTACGTCAGAAACGACAGCAGCGTGCCGACCAGCGGGTCGGATTCCGGAAAGAACAGCTTGTTGAAGACAAGCGCGGCGGCGGAGCCGTAGAGGAAGAAGTCGTACCACTCGATGGTGGTGCCGATGAGGGACGCGGCGACGATGCGCTTGAGCTTGTTCGGGGCCGGTGGAGCGGTTGCGGGCGACGACATCG